>CAZHOD010000298.1:0-2912 GCA_964534075.1 uncultured Spirochaetia bacterium | reverse complement strand
ACCGCCATATGTGAAAAAAATATCAATAAAATATAAGAAGGCCGGGGAGGATGAGGCAGAGGAGATATATAAGGCTGAGTGGGATAATGTAGAAGATGGCAGTTGAGTGGTTTGACGAATTTGACATATCTTGATCTTTGGCAAAACAGCATAAGTGATATAACAGCTTTGGTTGATAACTGCGATGCCGGAGGGCTGGGAAGCGGGGATGAAGTTTATTTACAAACCAATCCTTTAAGCACCCAGGCGACAGATGTTGATATTCCATATCTTGAAAGTAATGGGGTAACTGTAAGTTATTAAAACAGGTTTTTCGTTGTTTTGATTATAGCCGTATTTTTTATTCAAAACTTTTTAGGCATCAAACAGCTTAGCCGTACCTAATCAAATCAACCTTTTACCAATAGGGCAGAGGACAAAAAAAATCTTTCAGTACAATTCGCAAAGGCAGAAAATACCCGGCTTTACTTTCGCGCGCCGAATGAAAATTTATTGACATAAAGGGAACACAGAAATTTTGTACTAATTTACGGAAATAATACGAGGCTATTGAAACGCAGATATTTACAATACAGCCCCTGTTACAATACAGACCCTTGACAACACAACTTAAAAGTTGTATTATTATATTGGCGGAGGAGCTAATGGAAGCAATATATTATTTTACGGGAAGCGGACAAAAACCTGTAAAAAAGTTTTTAGAAAAAGAGCTTAACAGAGATGAAGAAGCAGAAGTAAGAGCTGCAATTACAGATTTGGAAATACAAGGACACAAAGCGAGAAGGCCGCTTTCTGATCATGTAAAAGGAAAAATAAGAGAAATAAGGGCAAGATTGAAAAAAAACAGATACAGAGTACTGTATTATTTTTGTTATAAAAAATATATTGTTCTCTTGCATGGTATTAAGAAAAAGACAAGCGAAATACCAAAAAAGGATATAAAAGCAGCCGAAACGAGAATGAAAGATTTTGAAAAAAGGATTAAACAAAAAAGGATAGAAATAAAATAACCGAAAAGGAGTTGATATAATTATGAAAGCAAAGAGTTTAAAACAAGCAGCAAAAGAGTATAAAGGGGATTTAAAAAGGAAGTTAAAAAACAAGAAATTTAAAGAGAAATATAATATGGAGTTAAGGCTAATAAGATTAGCCAGGGAGGTAGAAGAAGCAAGAAAGAAAAAACATATTTCACAAAAAAAACTTGCTGATTTAACAGGGATGAAACAGCAGGAAATATCACGTTTTGAAAAGGGCGAACAGAACGCGACATATTTTACTGTTGTAAAAATGTTAAACGCCCTGGGGAAAGACATTAAAATTATTAACAGGAATGAAAAAATACACGCAAGAAATTAAAGGGATTTATATAGTTAAAAGATAAAACACCATTCAAGCAATTTGTATACCTCATCCGGTTTTTTTCCTTGACATAAAATCCGGTATGCTGTATATACATACCCATTATTGTTGATAAACATATTCAAAACTGAATATGCTTGTAAAAATATATAGAGGGAAAAACGGGCTTTCATCAGGTTAAGTCAGCTAAATTTATACGCGGGGAACACATAGAATACTTAACGCCATAAGTCTGTCCGAATATAAAGCAGTTTGATAAAACTCAAAATTAATATAGAGGGGGTTTTTATGAACGCGTCAAAAGAGCTGAAGAAACTGATAAAACAAACAGGCAAACCGAAACGCCGGCTGTATTTGGAAATGAAAATAGCCCCGGCCACATTCTATAATACTCTAAACAAAAGGCTCGTGCCGGCAAGTAAATTGTTTTATGAAAAACCGGAATATATGAAAGAAAAGTACGGGGTTAAATAATGAAATCGTTAATCCCGGCTGAAAAAATAGCACGAAAAATTTACTTAATCCGCGGCCAGAAAGTAATGCTGGATTCTGACCTTGCGGAGCTGTACAGAGTTTCTACTTTTAATTTGAACAAGGCAGTAAAGCGAAATAAAGATCGGTTTCCTGAAGATTTTTTATTTCAATTGAATAAAGAAGAAACCGGAGCTTTGACATTCCAAATTGGAATCTCAAAAAAAGGACGTGGTGGGCGCAGATATTTACCATATGTTTTCACAGAGCAGGGCGTTGCAATGTTGTCCTCTGTTCTTAAAAGCAAAAGAGCGGCTATGATTAACGTTTCAATAATGCGGGCTTTTGTAAAAATGCGCGAATACCTTTCAACACACAAAAAAATAATCGATAAGTTAAAAAAGCACGATGAAAATTTTGTAATAATATTTAAGATATTAAAGCAACTTACAGATAAACCAAAAATTAAACCAAAGAAAAAACAAATAGGCTTCACACCAAACCGGAAAGGGGGAAGAAAATGAAAAAATATCTTGTGTTGATTATGACGGTATTATTAGTTTTAACGGCGGTATCATGCCGCGGGCACGAGGGCCCGGGTGAGGAAGGGATTTTTTTCGTAATATACCCCCTGAAAAAAATCTCTGAAAATAATGAAAATTTTGCTTGACAAAGAAGGCGGAATTTGGTATTTTCTTGTTTCACAGTTTATTCTCTTGACAAACTGATACAGGATAATACTGTCTTTTTTTTATAAGAGTTTTTGAAGTTTATACAGGCCTGCGGGTGAGCTGTATAAATACTGCTATTAATAATATATAGAGAGCGCCCTTGTAGCTCAGTTGGTCAGAGCGCGTCCTTGGTAAGGACGAGGTCGGCGGTTCAACTCCGCTCGAGGGCTCCATGTGAAAAATCGCTTCGCGGTTTTTCACCGAAAAATTGACAATCGAAAAACAGAGAATCGATAAAACAAAAAGCGAAGCGAAAAATAATATACGATATAAAAAAACAAATTCAGGAGGAAAAAAATGAGTAAAGAAAAATTTGAAAGGTCAAAACCGCACGTAAACGTAGGGACAATC
>CAZHOD010000297.1:0-2943 GCA_964534075.1 uncultured Spirochaetia bacterium | reverse complement strand
CGACATTCACTCCGACAATAACAATGACAGCCACAGCTGCGCCGGATGAGCAGGAAGTAGAGATAGTAAAACAATACCCGAATCCTGTCATACCGGCAGTCAACCCGCAGATAAGCATTGAGTTAAAGGTAGCTAAAAGAAACGTGGATTCGGTTTCCTTCAGGATATATACGCCGGCAAAAAGGCTGATAAGGGAGGAGTATTACGAAGGCGCGGCAGCAGAGCAGATAGCGGGCAATGGTTACCTTATATATGAGACAGAGGCTATAAAAAATCTTGCCAGCGGTATATATTTTTACGCTGTATATATAGAAACTGAAGGTAAAATAACAAGGTCGAATATAGGGAAGCTGATAATATTAAGATAAGGCCGGAGGCTTGGAGGGTTTACGGGAATTTCATTTATCCGTTTTTTTGTAGGGGACGGTTTGTAACCGTCCCGTTTTTGGGCGGGTCACAGACCCGCCCCTACAACGGCATTCAAAAAGGTATTTGTAGGGGCGGACTTGTATGTCCGCCCGAAAACGAAACGTATTGGTAGGCGCAGCCTTTACGGCTGCGCATAACAACGAGACAGGGGCAGAGCCCTGTCTCTACGGAAAAACAAAAAAAACTGTAGGGGGCGTGCATTGCGCGCCCCGAAAAAAACGTAAAATCAAAAAGCAAAAACACAAAGCAAAAATCAAACGCGGAAGTGTCTTTAATATGAATACGAATCAGGAATAGAAATTATTTTAGGGGATTCAATGAATTTAAATGCCGTAAATAATCCTTGTTTGTAAGGGGTTTTATTAAATTAAATTATCCCGAATAATAATTTAACCAATAATTATAACCAATAATTAAACAAAACTCATTGACAAATAATTTAATATATTTTAATATATAATTGGAGTTTTGTAACGCGAAAAAACACCGCGATTATATCGGAACTTTTTCATAAAGATGTTGTCATAAATAAAAGAAGAATAAATATTATAAAAGCATACAATCAGGAGGTTTTTATGAAATTCTTAAAGGCGTTATGTCCCGCGGCATTTTTGATATTATTTCTTGTTTCTTTTCCTTTGAATTCTCATGCGGCTCTTTCAGCCGGTGATTACGTTGATTATCCGTACGGAATCCAGGAAACAGGCAGCCTTACGGATTTAAACAATAAATATAACACATGGGTATCTATGTACGTGACCTCGGACGGCGCCGGCGGTTACCGCAGGGTGCAGAGGCCGGAGGCGAGCAATGATACTGTATCCGAAGGTATAGGTTACGGAATGATACTGGCTGTTTATTTTAATGACCAGGCGCTGTTCGATGATTTATGGGGATATAAAGAGGCCCATAATAACGGCAACGGCCTTCTTGCCTGGCAGATGGACGCAAGCGGGAATATTCTCGATTATGGTTCGGCCTCGGACGCTGACCTCGATATCGCGTTCGCTCTTATTCAGGCGGATAAAAAATGGGGCGGTTATTCAACAGCCGCTACAAACGAGATAAATAAGATACAGACATACGACATAGCAGGGGACAACAGTTTAAAACCCGGTGACGCGTGGGATGATCATGAGTACCCTTCATATTATGCCCCGGCGTGGTTCAAACTTTTCGGGGAGTATACCGGATTTACGACTTTCTGGAGCAATGTCGAGGATATGTGCGATTCGCACCTCGCGACCGGCAGGAACGATTCCAACGGGCTTGTGGATGAAACCCTTAACAATGACGGGTCAAGAAGGTATGATAATTATAAATATAATTCATGCCGCGTTCCGTGGAGGTACGCTGTCGATTATATATGGTACGGTGACTCCGAGGCCCAGACACAGATAAATTTGCAGGCCGGGTTTTTCAGCGGCATAGCCGCAAGTTCCGTGGTTGATTGCTATGACGTGGGCACGGGCGGCACATGCGACAGCAACCACAACGCCTCTTTTGTCGGGCCGGCAGGATGCGCCATGATGGTATCATCCACTTACAGCTCAGAACTTTCGGAATATTACAGTGAGACAAGTTATTTTAACATAGGCGACGGTTATTATTACAACGCCTCGCTTCAGCTTCTGTCCATGATAGTAATGGGAGGGTATTTTCCCAAAGATTTCAGCGGGAGCGAAGGCAGCCCCACGCCCACACCAACAGAGGGCACCGGAGGCGGCGACTGCCTGCTGGATGACATGGCAGACGGTGACAATGAAAACAACTGGGGTGGTTTCTGGTATACATACGATGATTCAGGCGACGGGGGGGATTCTGTTGTATGGCCTTCTTCTGTTTCCACGTCGGCTTTTGAGATGAGTGAACCCGGGGTCGACGGCGCGGGTGATTACGCGGCCAGAATGACCGGGTATGTAACAACTACATTTCAGTATGGATATATAGCAATGGCATCGAACGTGCATCCTGACGCGGGCTCGCCTACATACGAAACAGTCGATTTAAGCTCATGCACGGGTATTCGGCTTCACGCGAAGGGAGACGGGAATCAGTACAGGATAAAGTTAAAGGCGTCGGAAGCAACAGTTGATACGGGATATGATGATTATGGATATAATATTACGACCGATACTTCCTGGCAGGAATATGACATCGATTTCGGCCTGTTCGCGCAGGAAGGATGGGGAACGGCGGTACCGATAGAGGATGTTCTTGCCAATATGACGGATTTTCAGTTCCAGACAGTGGGCCAGCCCATAGCGTCGGCAGATTTGTGGATAGATAACTTCATTGTTTACGGGTGTGACTCATGCCCGGCGCCGCCCGATTCAACTCCCACGGATACACCTACAATAACACAGACTCCCACAATAACCGATACTATAGATACTTCGTGGACAAGTACTTTTACCCCGACCGAGTCGCCCACTTCACCGCCCAGCGAGGGCCTTATAGACGACATGGCTGACTGCGACAATGAAAACAACTGGTGCGGTTTCTGGTATACAT
>CAZHOD010000296.1:0-2948 GCA_964534075.1 uncultured Spirochaetia bacterium | reverse complement strand
GGAGGAGCTGGGGATAGCCGGCACGCTGGCGATATTGGGGATGTTTTTTGTGATACTGTGGAGAGGGCTTTATATAGCGTTGAATGTGAAAGATAAGTATTTCAAGCTGCTCGCCGCGGGAATTACTTTTATGATAATAACACAGGCGTTTGTCCACATAGGGGTGACAACCGGGCTTATGCCGCCTAAGGGTACGGTGCTCCCTCTTTTAAGCTTTGGCGGCACCTCACTTGTGGCTACGATGGCCGCCGCCGGTATTCTGCTGTCAATATCGACGGAGCTTCATGGGGGGAGAAAATGAAATTTCTACTGGCCTGCGGCGGAACAGGAGGGCACGTTTTTCCTGCTCTGGCCGTGGCGGAGGAAATAAAAAAAAGGGAAAAAGGCGCGGGTAATATACTTTTTGTGGGAAGTGATACAGGTATGGAAAAAAATATTATAAGAAAAAATAAATTCAGGTATAAAGAAGTGCCGGCGAGGCCCCTGGCGCGAAGGATTGCGGCCGTTAATATTCTTAATTTTTTTATGGTTGTATCGGCGGTTTTCAAAGCAAGGAGAATTATAAAGGAGTTTTCGCCGGATGTGGTATTTGGCACCGGCGGATTTGTGTCTTTTCCCGTTGTGTTCGCGGCAGCGCTTATGAAAAAACCAACGGGCATATACGAGCCCAATATATCGCCGGGACTGGCAAACAGATGGCTCGCGGGGTTCGTGAAATTCATAGCAGCCGGGACCGAAGAGACAGCCGCGTTTTTCCCGCGCGGGAAAGCGAGGGTAACCGGAAACCCGGTAAGAAAAAGCCTTTTAAAAAGGAAAAAAGCGGATTCGATAAAAAAATTCGGCTTATCCGGGTCGAAAAAAACGCTGCTTATAATGCCCGGCAGCAGGGCGGCCGTGAAAATCAACAGGGTGGTGATAGATTCCCTGAAAAGGATTAATAGTGAAATGAGTAAACTTCAGATTTTATGGATGTGCGGTGAAAAGGATTTTTATGAAGTGTCCCGCGCTGTAAAGAGGGCGGGCGCCGACGCGAAGGCCATGAAGTTTATAGATGACGCGGGCGCGGCTTACGCGGCCTGTGACGCGGCTGTGTTGAGGGCCGGAGCCGGCACGCTCGCCGAAATATCTTCGCTCGGCGTGCCTTCTGTCCTGGTTCCGTACCCTTACGCTACCGGAAGGCATCAGGACAAAAACGCCGCGGCCTTCGCCAAACGGGGGGCGGCCATTGTGATAAGGGACAGCAGGCTCAATTCCGCGGCCCTGCTGGCTGCCGTAAAAAAAGTGCTGGCGCCGCAGAACCGCTCAAAACTAATCAAAAATTTAGCGAAAATGAGAAAAGGGGACGGGACAAAAAATATTGTCGACGCCCTTTACGGGAGCGTAGTATGATAGGAGAGATAAAAAAGGTTCATTTTATAGGGATAGGCGGGGCCGGTATGAACGGTATAGCGGAAATTTTTATAAATATGGGGTATAAAGTGACCGGTTCCGACATAAAAAACACCGAGAACACCAGGCGCATAAAAAGGCTGGGAGGAAATGTGTTTATCGGCCATGACGAAAAAAATATTAAAGGCGCGGACATAGTCGTTTATTCAAACGCTGTTCCCGAGACCAACCCGGAAATAACCGCGGCAAAAGAGCTTAAAATACCGGTGCTGCCCAGGGCGGTTATGCTGGACGAGATAATGAGGCTTAAATACGGCATAGCCATAGCCGGTTCCCACGGAAAGACTACTACAACCTCCATGCTCGGGAAAATATTTGAGGAAGCGAAACTTGACCCCACGTATATAGTAGGCGGGGTGGTTAAGTCCGGGGCAGGACACGCGAGAGCGGGAAAAGGGAAATTCGTCATAGCGGAGGCCTGCGAAGCTTACGGCTCTTTTCTTCATCTCAATCCCGTTATCGCGGCTGTTGCCAACATAGACGACGACCATATGGATTATTACAAAAAAATGGACGCCCTAAAAGAGGCATTTACGAATTTCATAAACAAAGTGCCGTTTTACGGCGCGGTTTACCTTAACGGAGACGACAAAAATATAAAATCAATACTCGATGACATATTTGTGAGGCAGGTGTTTTTTGGGATGGGCAGAAAAAATGATATTTACGCGTCCAAAATACGCATAAAAAATTTCATACAGTTTTTTGACGTGACGGCAAGGGGAGAAAAACTGGGAACTTTTGAGATTAAAGTACCGGGAAGGCACAATATACTTAACGCCCTTCTGGCGATATCAATCGCGCTCGATAACGGGATAAGGGTCGCGGTTATAAAAAAAGCGCTTAAGAAGTTTAAAAACGTAAAAAGAAGGTTCGATGTTTACCGGTTGAAAAATTTTATACTGGTGGACGATTACGCCCACCATCCGGTCGAGATAAGGAAAGTAATAGAAACAGGCAGGGAAATGACTGATAAAAAAGTAATAGCGGTTTTTCAGCCCCACCTTTATTCACGGACGGCGGGGCTTTATAAAGAGTTCGCAGGCGCGCTTTCCGGGGCGGACATGGTAATACTCGACAGGATATACCCGGCCAGGGAAAAGCCGATGCCGGGCGTGACATCAGAGCTAATATCGGACAGGATGAAACAAAAGGGATACAAAAGGGTATGGCCGGAAAAAAACAGGAAAGAGATGCTGGAGAAGATAAAAAAAACGGTTAAAAAAGGGGACGTGGTACTGCTTATGGGGGCGGGGGACATAACCGAATTCAGGAAGGACATAGAAAGGGAATTTAAATGAAAAACCTACGCGAGGAGATAAAAAAGACAGGCGCGGAAATAAAGAAGAACTACAGCCTGAAAGAGCATACAACATTTAAAATCGGAGGGCGGGCCGATTATTTTGTTTCTGTCCATGACCCCGGTGAACTCGCGGGTGTGGTAAAAATATTCAGGAAAAATAAAATGAATCCGTTAATTGTGGGAGGAATGTCGAACA
>CAZHOD010000295.1:0-2969 GCA_964534075.1 uncultured Spirochaetia bacterium | reverse complement strand
AATACATATGGCAGGAATCACCTAACATATTAACAGGGCTCTGTCCCTGTCTCGTATTTATGCGTGTGCCTGCGTCTTATAACATTGGGGGTTTACCTCCTGGCCATAGATTATATACAGTGCAGTCAAGCTCAATAAAAGCAACACCAACACCTGAAAGATATGAGGCGTTGAGCGGGGCAAACACATATAATTACCCGAATCCGTGTAAGGATAAGACGACCATAAGGTTTTCTGTTCAACGACAATTATAATTTCCTGTTCATAAGTGGTAAAATCTAAGCCAATAAAGGATTTTCAGAAAGGAGGCTTAGATGGTAACCAACAACCAATACAGGAGGTTATTAGATCTTATGAACAGAGAGAACAATCTGGAAAAGGCAGCGTTAAAGGCAGGAATGGACGTAAAAACAGCAAGGAAGTATGTAAAAAGCGGGGTTTCTCAGGCCGCGTTCATCCTTTCCGCATCTTTGCGCAGTTTTTGTATTTTTGTCTTCGGGCCGCCACACAGGGCGGCCCCTACAAATACAAATAAACAAAATCCCTGTAGCCCCGGGCTCATTGTGGATATAACACGAAGTGTTTGCGCGGTATGACCGCCGGTTTTTTGACAAAAAAAGTAAAAAAGCCTTGAATATGAGAGGCAAATTTAATATACTAATAATCAGAAATCAAAGAGCAAAGAGTAAAAATCAAAAACACAAAGTAAAAATTAAAAATCAAAGGACAGAAAGCAACAAGCGAAAATCAAAGAGCAACAAGCAACAAGCAAAGTATTCCTATACAGTATGGAATCAAATGTGGCGGCGGCGGGTCAGGATGCCTGAGGCACCTGACAAGACGGAAGGAAAAGGTATTATAGAGTGTTTGCTCCGCAAACACGGTCGTCTCCCGCCTGCAGCCATACGGCTTTGACGGACAGGCAGCTCAGGGAGGACACCGGCTGCGCCGGCGACCTGAGCTACTGTTGAGGCGGAATTATAGTTAATTAAAATTGCGGCAGGCTTTGTTGCCGAAACCAGAAGTGGCGGCGGGTCGGGATGCCTTCGGCCCCCGACAAGACGGAAGGAAAAGGTATTATAGAGTGTTTGCTCCGCAAACACGGTCGTCTCCCGCCTGCAGCCATACGGCTTTGACGGACAGGCAGCTCAGGGAGGACACCGGCTGTGCCGGCGACCTGAGCTACTGTTGAGGCGGAATTACAGTTAATTAAAATTGCGGCAGGCTTTGTTGCCGAAACCAGAAGTGGCGGCGTAGCTCAGGTGGTTAGAGCACACGGCTCATACCCGTGGCGTCCGGGGTTCGACTCCCTGCGCCGCTACCATTTTAATCAAACCGTTCGAGTCAATAAAGCAAGGTGTAAGGGAGAGTGTAACGGAGTCGAAGCGAACGAGCGCTGAGCGGACAGCGAGGATGAGCGAGGCGTAGCCGAGCGTAAGCGAGTGAGGGGGGCCTGCGCAGCATGCGAAAGGCAAAGCCGAGCATGCGCAGCAGCCGACTCCCTGCGCCGCTACCATTTGAATCAAACCATTCGAGTCAATAAAGCAGAGCAATCGAACAATCGGGCATTAGAACAATCGATAAAAAGATTGCGGCCGAATGTTCAGCTGTTCAAATAAAACTCGCAGTTTTTAATGGAAATGGGAATAATATGAACCTTTTCTTAAGCGTGAAAAATAAAATCAGAAATTACATTTCAAAAGGGGATTCTGTGATTGCCTGTGTCTCGGGCGGGCCGGATTCCGTCGCCATGCTTAACCTTCTTTTTATCATGAGTAAAAGAGAAAAATTCAGGCTTTTTGTTGCCCATTTCAACCATAAAATGAGGGGGAGGGAAAGCAGGCGCGATGCCGCTTATGTGAAAAAACTTGCGTTTTCTTACGGCCTGCCTTTTATTTACGGGGAAAAAGACATAAATAAAATATCGAAAAAATCCGGGTTTGGCCCGGAAAAAACAGCGAGGGAAGAGCGTTACAGGTTTTTTATCAGGGAAGCGTCAAAAAGAAAGGCAAATAAAATAGCGCTCGGGCACAACCTGGAGGATAATTCGGAAACAATTATTTACAGGTTTATAAAAGGGGCCGGCAGCGAGGGGCTCACGGGCATACCCGCAATACGGGCCGTAAACAAGGGGGAGTTCGGGCTGAAGGTCAAGAACCCGCCTGTTATTATAAGGCCCCTTATAGGCGAGCAGCGAAAGGATATAGTTTCGTATCTGAAAAAAGAAGGGGTTAAATTCAGTGCCGACAGGACAAATAAGGAAAATTTTTACGAAAGGAACAGGATCCGCAACAAGCTGATTCCTTTTATCGAGAAAAATTTCAATAAAAATTTTAAATACACCCTTTCAGGGACAGCGGCAATACTTGCGGCGGAAAATTCATTTATACAGTCTGTCGCGGATTATGTATACCCGGAAATTGTTTTTAAAAAAGGGCGGTTTTTATATATTGACTCTGCCGGCTTCAGGGGTATGAACCGGGCAGTAAGAATAAGAGTAATAAGGGCCGCGCTGAAAAAATTGCTGGCCCACCACAGGAACATCACGTTTAATTTAATTATTGGTATTGAAGAGGCTCTGCTTTCAGGGAGAACAGCGCATTTGCCGGAAAATCTTGAGATTAAAAAGAAAAAAAACAATATGGCATTTTCAAAAAGAAAACAAAAAACCTGTAGGGGGCGTGCACCGCGCGCCCCGGAAGTAAAATGCAAAAAAAAACAGAGCAAAATTCAAAAATAATATTTGAGGGTTGGAATTTGGAATTTTCGCAACTGTTTTTCAGGACAAAACGTCTAAATAATAAGGAAAAAATTTCGTTCTCCGAAAAGAGGCGTTTTTAAAGGGCGGCCCATGCCAAAAAAATGCTAAAAAAATGTAACGCCTCAGTTATGGTGGTGCATTTCGGTCTTTGTAGGCGCAGCCTTTCAGGTTGCGGTAGTTAAAGGCACACAGCCATCAACCTTCGCTA
>CAZHOD010000294.1:0-2980 GCA_964534075.1 uncultured Spirochaetia bacterium | reverse complement strand
GCTTCGACATGAAAGGCTGCGGTTACAAAAGCCATAATACCCCTACCGTAACTGAGGTATTACAAACGACGTTACAAAATACTTGACATAACAACGTGGGGGGGTATATACTTAAAATATACTAATCATATTTACCTGGCACATGTAACACACTTTTGTTTTTGTGGGAGGCACATCATGAAAAAAACAGTTTGTTTTTTAATCGCGGTGGTTTTTGTGTTTATGGCATTATCATCATGCAGCAAGGATGACACGCCGACAACGCCTGCGGCGACAGCCACGCCGAACGCAACACAGACAGCAGTAGCAGGCCTTTCATACACATCTCTTGCCTCTGTTCCCGGCGGGACATTTACGCAGACTGACGGAACCGAAAGTTTCAGCCACACAATATCTTCGTTTTATATGGGCAAATACCAAGTAACGTATGAGTTATGGTATGAAGTATATCAATGGGCAATAAGCAACGGATATGCCTTTGCGAACGCGGGAAGGGAAGGACACAATGGGACAGACGGCGCTGCGCCGACAGCGGCAAAATATGAGCCTGTAACAACAATAAACTGGCGGGATGGGATAGTATGGTGCAATGCTTATAGCCAGATGACCGGTTTAACACCTGTGTATTGTTCTGACGCGGGATATACAACGCCGATAAAAAACTCTACCGACGGGGCGTATGGAAGCAGCATAAATACGACAGCAGGGAGTTTTGATAACCCGTACGTAAACTGGACCGCAAACGGATACCGTTTGCCGACAGAGGGCGAGTGGGAATACACGGCAAGGTATATAAACGGTTCAAGCTGGACGCCGTATGATTACGCGAGCGGAGCCGCGGCGGATTATAATGACGAGACAGCGACAGGGCTTGTGGCTTGGTATGATGTTAATTCAGGAAATGTCACGTATGATGTTGGAGGAAAGCACGCGAACGCGCTTGGAATATATGACATGTCGGGAAATGTATTTGAATGGTGCTGGGACTGGTATGCGTCTTATCTGGGAACATCTACGAATTACAGAGGCCCTGCGAGCGGCTCCTTCCGTATGGCACGGGGCGGAAGCTATTACAGCCAAGCGTACAGGCTGCAGTCGGGCTACCGGGACGCCTACCAACCGTATTTCGAGGACGACAGGATCGGCTTCCGCTTTGCGAGGATCAATTAACCTGTCTGCGTGCAATGAGCACAGGCAGGCCTTTTGGATTTTTACATTTTTACCTTTCGCGTTCTTGTTTGGGTATTGGTTTTTGGTTTTAATTATTGCCCTGCGTGGCTGCCGAAGGCAAGGGACTCCGCTGAAGCTTCGTCCCTCAAAAGCGAAAGCGGAAGCCCGAAGGGCTTTTTTTTGATTTTATAAAGGTTGGCCCGCATGGCGTATGAAATAATAACAATACCATTCAATCCGGGCACAAAATGTTTTCACACGGATGAGTTAAACCGGTTTTGTCTAAACAAAAATGTATTTAATACAAAAGTTGAATTTTTTTGTGATGAAAAGCAGCAGTATTGGACGGCGTTCATCGAATACGAAACCATACTGGAAAACGCCGGCGATGAGCTGTGTACAAAGGGATTAACTGAAGCAGGAAAGCTTTGTTACGAAAGATTGCGGGAATGGAGAAAAGAAACGGCTGAAAGAGAAGGAATACCACCTTACGTTATCGCCAGGAACAGCCATCTGAGCGAAATTGTAAAAAAAAATAAAAACACTTGAAGCATTAAAACAAATAAACGGGTTCGGCAATAGAAAAGTTGAAAAATACGGCAAAGATATAGTAGGCATAATAAATGTTTTTTATGGGGTTTCAGCATGAAGGATGACTTTCCACTGTATGTTAAGTGGCGGTGTATCGTAGAGTACCTGCTTGATTTATGCGGAAAATTTCCAAAAAACGTCCGTTTTAACCTTGTTGACAGAATTACAAATATATCCCTGGATGTCATGGAATCTATAATTGAAGCAATATACGCGAAAAAAAAGACGGAGATGCTGGGCAGGGCAAACCTGGATATGGAAAAGATACGCGCGTTATTACAAATTTGCATAAATAAAAGATACGTTTCTATTGGGCAGTATGAATATATATCCGGAGAAATAACCGCGGCAAAGGGGAGGGGGAATTATAGCCCCAGGGCAATAGAGGGGTTTTTACGAGCTTACAAAGGTAGGCTCAACCCCGGGGCAGTTTGAAGTATAACAAAAAATCCGGAAAATCTCAATAATTACCGCGGAAAAAATACGCGCAAAAAATGCTTGAAAATTGTATTGCGATATGATATTTTAATAACTCATTATAAAATCTATTATTGTGAAAGGAGATTCACATGCAGAGACTTTACGAAGGGATAATATTCATAAAGCCTACCCTGACAGAGGAAGAAGTTAAGGCGGCGTGCGATAAAGTAAAAGAATTTATCGAATCGGGGGGCGGGGCTTTTCTTGAGGATAAAGAGGCGAAAAAGCAGAATGCCCCTTATGAGATAAAGGGAGTTAAAGATGTTTTTTATTACTATGTCAGGTTCGGGATGGAACCGTCGAAAATAGAACAGCTTGTCGAGAAGATGAGGCTTTTTGAAAGCATAGTAAGATATATGGTGGCAAAAACAGAAGAACCCAAAGAGGAGCCGGAAAAAGAGAAAAAAGGAGGGGAGGCCGCGACGACAACTCCCCCGGCAGGCGGGGAAAAACCGGAAAAAATCTGATTATAACGAAAGAATTATGGAGGTAATATAAATGGCTAATCTGAATAAGGTGTTTTTAATGGGGAACCTTACAAGGGACCTTGAGCTAAAATACGGCAAAACCGGCCAGCCCGTTACAAATATAAGGCTGGCTGTCAACAGGACATATACAACCCAGGCAGGGGAGAAAAAAGAGGAAGTTTGTTTTGTGACAGTGGTTGTATGGGGGAAACAGGCCGAGAGCTGCCACACTTACCTAAGGAAAGGGTCGGCTGTTTTTGTGGAGGGCCGGC
>CAZHOD010000293.1:0-2987 GCA_964534075.1 uncultured Spirochaetia bacterium | reverse complement strand
AAAAAGATAGCCGAAAAGATGGGTTCTTCTGTCTACGCGGACAGCGCGATGTATAAAACAGGGGAGTGCCTTTACAATACCGGGAAATATGAAGCAGCCGCGGAACAATGGAGGAAGTTCAGGTTCAAATATTCGCGCTCCATGTTCATAATGGAGGCGGTTTACGGTATAAGCCTTTCTTACCTTCACCTTAAGGAGTACAAAAAGGCCGACAGGGTGCTCAGTAATTTTCTTGAAAGGAACGGCCACTACCGAGACAGGAAAGAGCTGAAGATAGTGGGCGGAATAATAGATTATTACCTGGAACGTTACGAGGCGGCGGCGGATAAATTGAAAAGAATAGATTCGGACACTGCTTATTATTACAGGGGGCACAGCCTTGTAAAGGCCGGTAAATATCCCGCGGCTGCCTCTGAGTTTAAAAAAGTGGCGGTAAATTTTCCCAAAAGCCCTTATGTGGAATCCGCGCTATACAACAAGGCTGAAGCTTTTTATAAGGCCGAAAAATATGATGTCGCGGCGTCGGATTACCTGGCGTTTCTGAGAAAATACCCGAACTCCAACCTCGCTCCTTACGCGCGGCTGAAAAGGGGGTCCGGCCTTTTTAACACCAAAGATTACAAAAAAGCCGCGGCAAATTACGAACTTGTGCTAAAAAGCGCGGGGGGAGACAGGGTGCGCGCCTACGCGCAGTACCTTGCCGGCGAGTGCTATCTTAAGCTCAATGATTACAAAAAAGCGAAGGCAGCTTATAAAAGCGCGATTAGTGATTTTAAAAACATCCATGAAATACGGGCTTCGGCGCAGCTGAAAACAGGCTGGTGCGATGTTGTCCGGGGAAATTATACCACGTCCGAAAAAATACTTTCGCAGTTTACGCGGAAATACGTAACCAATGACAACCTTCCACTCGGATACTACCTTTTGGGAACCTCTTATTATAAAAGAAAACAGTATAACGACGCGGCCAGGACATATAAATACCTTCTGGATAAATTCAGGTATACGGACCTTACCGAGGGCGCGCTTCTTATGACAGAACTGGCTTATTACAAGCAGGGCCGGTACGCGCTTCTGGCGAGCGAGGCATCCGGCATGCTCTCGATACTTTCGGGCAAGTTCCGGTCTCCTAAATCGAAAATACGGTCAAGGACCTATTATTACCTCGGCATGGCTTATTTTAAGAACGGTATGTATGGCCCGGCCTCGGCCATGTTCAGGAAGATTATTGACAAGTATTATGACAGTGATATAACCACAGAGGCGAGGGGAAACCTGGCGTGGTGTTATTACGAGCTTGAAAATTACAGGGGCGCCCGGACCATGGCAAAGGATGTCATAAGCAGCAATAAGGTGGACAGGAATGTAAAAAAAGCCTGTGAAATACTGCTGGCCCATTCTTATTTTTCGGAAAAACAATACGATAAGGCGGCCTACGCTTACGGCGATTTCGCCTACAATTACTCAAAAGACAAGGACTACGAGCTTGTTGCAGAGGCGCTTTTTCAGCAGGGGAAAGTTTACGAGTATCAGGAGTATTATACAGACGCCATAAAATCCTGGCAGACGCTCGCCTCGAAGTACCCTAAAAGCGAGAGGGCGCCGGAGGCATTTTATAAAATAGCGGATATATATTTTAAGGCAGGCGAGTATGACAAGGCCCTTTTGGGATACAAAGAACTTCTGGAAAAGTGGCCCGGCTCGGTGGTAGCGGAGGACGCCACGCTGGCTATGGCGGAAGTTTATTATTCCACGGGCAAAGAGAGCAGGGCGGTGAGCGCTTATAAAAAATTCCTTAAAAAATACCCCGATTCGAACAAAGTCACCAGCGTCGAAGAGGGGATGGAAAGGGCCGATTACAGGAAGGCGGAAAAAAACAAGGACCCGGCAGGGCTCATGGAGTTTTATGATAAGTACCCGGATTCCGGCCTCGCTGTGGATGCGCTTTATAACGCCGGCGAGATTTATTACCAGGCAGGCAAATTCAAAAAGGCTATAGAGTCTTTCAATAAGGTTATAGAGGAATTCCCGGACGACACGCTGGCTGTAAACGCTCATTATTATCTGGGAGTATGTTATGAGACAATGGAGGATTTTGACGGAGCTGTATCAGAGTACAAATCTTTTGTAAAAAACTATCCAAAACACGATTTAACTTCGGATGTAATGTTCAGGCTGGCCATGGCGTCTTTTAACATTGAAAATTATTCGGACGCTGTGTTCTATTTTGACAGGGTTATTGAAAAGTATGAAGGCACCGAGTACGCGCAAAATTCGCTTTATAACGCCGCGCTGGCTTATACCGAACTCAATAAAATGGATGAGGCAGTAAAACGCTATAAGGATTACGCGGAAAAATACCCCGAGGACCCGAAGTCAAAAGATATACCGCTGCAGGTAGCGGGAATGTACCTCGAGGCAAAAAGGTATAAGAAGGCGGTAGAGGAGTACATGCGGATAGCTGAAAGCGGTAAAAAAGACGCGCTCGAGGCGGTTTACAGGGCGGGAGAAATTCATACGACCCTCGAGGAGCACGATATGGCAATAAAGGTGCTTGAAAAACTTATTAATAAAAAACCGAAAAATTCCATATACAGGGTTACGGGGCTTATAAACCTGGCTACGATTTATGAAGAAAAGGAAAACTGGGTGGATGCCGTTCGTGTATACGCCGCGGTGGCGGAAAGCGGAGGCGGAAATGATATTAAGGACATGGTAAGCGGGGCGGGGGAGAGAATGAAGGAAATCAAATCAGTTTATCCCGGCCTTTTCAAAAAAAAGGAAAAAAAGAAAGCCGGTAAAAGTAAAAAAGAAGGCAAATAAAATTTTTTAACAGGAGGTTTTAGGATGAAAAGGCTTGTTTTTGTTTTGGCAATGCTGGCATGGGGCGCGGCGTGTATTTTTGCCCAGGAGGGCGGCGGCGCTTATGAAGTGGATTATATGCAGGTTTTAAGGAGCAGCTGGGTTATAGTGCTCATGCTTTTTCT
>CAZHOD010000292.1:2724-2988 GCA_964534075.1 uncultured Spirochaetia bacterium | reverse complement strand
TGTCAACTTTTATAAATTGGTATATTGGTTGTAACTATATGATTATAAAGGGTTTTTGCGGTGAGTTTAAAATCCTGTGAATTAAACGCTTGGTTTTTACTTCTTTCCTCGTTATGTCATATTTTTATTGTGTTTCTTTACCGGAAACAGCCTTGAAGGGTGATTTTATTAAAATATCAGGCTGTAGTAGTCCCAGATGTTTTTGGCGGCTTTAACGACAAATATGCTGATAATGATGGTTAAGGCCAGGACGGCGGTAGTTAT
>CAZHOD010000292.1:0-2714 GCA_964534075.1 uncultured Spirochaetia bacterium | reverse complement strand
TTCCGGTTCAGGTGCGGGTGTATCCATATCAAAGGCAGCGCAAAAGGCCCTATGCAAAAGAATAGAATGATTATCCAGCCGGGTTTGAAGTACCATTTTTTTTCGGGCTGTTTGTTCAGAAATTCGCCACAATGTTTACATTTTATGGCATCATCTTGGATTTCTTCTGCGCAAAACGGGCATTTTTTCATGTTTGATAGTCCCTCAAGGATTTCCGGATTTTTTCCTGGAGAACCCCTTTTATCTTTCCTTGTAATAAGACTGCAGTGATTTGCAGGTTTTCCGAATAATAAGTCAGGCTTTTAGTGTTGGCTGAAGAAACTTCATGAGAAGGCTCGCCTAGTATTTTCTTTACCGCTTCTTCGGTATCATCATGGTGTATTATTCCCAAAGGAGTTATGTACTGCGGCGGACTTTCGGGCCGAGGATTATTTTGCTGTCGCATTTATTTGCGGGGTTTCTTAATGATAAACCATATTCCATAAAGTACAAGCAGGCCGCATACAACGAATCCGGTAACGGCTTTTGTTCCTATGTAGAATGGTTTGTCCATAATGAAGTCATAAGTCAGAGTAAATACGGCTCCGCCTAAACCGGCAAGTATTAATATTATACCTTTAAGCCTTTTGAAACGCATCTGTACCTCCTTTTCTATGGTTTTTATTCACCTTAAAATCTATATTGTATTAGCCATGCCAAAATGCGTTTTGACCCATATACCTACAAAATAAGTAATAGTTATTACGATTACTGCCAGTAACAGGTGTTCCAGGACTGTTTTATATGCGGGGATTTTCTGCTTCTTAGCAAGTTTTATGCTCAGGATGCTTAAGAGCAGAATTCCCCAAGCGGCGCTGATTGAAATAGCTTTAGCCAGGCTCAACCATAGTATGGGAAATATAAATGAGAGTGCAAAGATAAATTTAAATAGAAAAGTCGATATGGTTGCTGTCCATATTTGTTTAGTTGTATGTGAGTTTTCAGCTTCTTCGGATATATGTATTCCCATTGCGTCGGAAAGGGCGTCTGATACTGCAATAGTTAAAATGCCGCCTAAAACTGCGAGTTTTGAGCCGGTGCTGGTATATAGCCCTATCATTAAGCCTATCGTGGTGATTATTCCGGAAGTTGCCCCAAAGCTAAAGCCGGTTCTTATCGAATGTTTCATAGTCTTTATAAAGCCATATAGCGTCATTTCGCATAAAAGTCAGTGTCCTCCCCCAGGGGTCATAGCGCCGGATATGCCTATAGTAAGTCCAGTAAATATTAATAATACAGAGTCCATCCTTATTTATTCGAGGTTGTCGAGAATAGTCTTTCTGATGAATACCGATGGTTCAAGGTGTTCCGTTCTGGCCGCATTTAGTACCGATACCCATTGTTCTTCAGTGAGGCGCACATTTATTGTTTTTGTATATTTAACTGCTTTTCTTGGCCTGCCGCGCTTTGTCATTTTCGACCGCCTTAAAATACTAATATACTACCAGAAACCACGAAAAACCACTAAAAATATACCAGAAATATCACTATTAGTAAAGAGGTTTTAAGACATTTTTTTTAGGCCGGCAATATGGTTCTGGACTATTATTTGGCGAGCTGGCTGCGGTATAGTTTCCGGATTTCGGAAAAATATTTTTTATATTTCTGAGTCCGGTAATCCGGAAAAGTCCAGGAAAGGTTTTTGAACTTTTTATCTTGATAGATAAGGGTAATTTCTCCGAATATCCCTTTTCCCAGATATATCCTATGCGAAAAGTCTTTTGTGGTTGTTAGTATAAGTTTAGCTTCGGTCATATATCCGGGGTCTATGTTAATTCGCCTTTTGTTCAGGATAGATAGCTTCTTTTCCAATTTTATCGACCAAAGCTTTATATTTATTATATCGTCCCGCTTGATGAGGCGCTTTAATGAGATAAACTTTCTTTCGAGGTATGGACCCATTTCATTATCGTAATAATCGGTAAAATTAAATTCTACTGCGCCGCTTTCGAAGTCTATAGGGCCGAATTCTTTAGTTATAGCCTTTAACGCCTTTTTATATGCTTTATCGCAGGCATAGATCAGCCCTAAGACTAATTTTACTTTTTTGGGTTTTGAAAAGGCCTTCATTGTTGGATGGCAGGGTTGTCTCTATAAGCCGGTATTCTGTTAAGGGTATCTAATGAGACTTAAGATGTGCATCAATATATTCTTCCAGTTTTCCGCGTTCCTTTTCTCGGATTTGCTCGAAAAATATAGCCGTATTAAATTTAGTTTTTTTACTGGCGGCATCTTTTTGGCTGCGCACGACTATACCGACACATTTTACTTTTAGCGGGTCATTTGTCTTTCTATGCCGGCCTTTATCGGGTAAAAGAAGGGTTATCTGCAATTTCGTCATTACCGGCAGGTGTTTATTAGTTGTGCAGTACGCGCCATTACAGCTGATATTTTTAGTCTGGGTAACCAAGTCGAATTTATCCGAAGAGACTTTAAGAGGAATGACTTTATGGATCCGGGGGTATCTGCGCCGTTCGTTGGCCATTAAGTGCTTTCTTTTTTTTCTTCTTCTTTCTTTTTAGAAAAGGCTTTAAAACATTCCTTATTGCAGAAGTATTTGCCGTTTCTATAATACCATTGATCTCGCCTCAATGATTTATTGCATTTTGTACAATTCTTTCGTTTTGCTTCGCTTCTTTTAGACATAACTTCAACTTATGACGGATTAATATTTG
>CAZHOD010000291.1:0-2988 GCA_964534075.1 uncultured Spirochaetia bacterium | reverse complement strand
TGGCTGCGCGCCTTTAACTACCGCAACCTGAAAGGTTGCGCCTACAAAGACCGAAATGCGCCACCATTTTAAAAATAACCCGCCAGCGAAATTTTATGGTTCAAATCGACTGCCTGCTGCGGGCCTGAAAACTCGTAGGTAAAAAACGCGTAATCCATCTGCAGCGTGATTTCCCCTATACCGTATTTAAATCCGCCGCCCAGGGTATAATTGAAATCATAGCTTGAAAAACCGTATGATAACCCCGCGCGCAAAAACACTGCCCTGAAAAGCCCGTATTCAGCCCCGGCCCGCACTCCCCCTTCATCAAACTCCAGTTTTTCTATATCCAGCGAAAGCCTCAGGGTATCTTCAAAAAGCTTCCCCAGCGCTCCGAGCCTCATATAATAAGGTATTTTCTCTTTTGTTCCGGTTGTCCAGGATATTTCCCCGTACATATCCCTGAGAGCCAGGCCAAAAGAAAGCGTTTTATGCGGCGATATCAAAAAACCCGCGTCAAGGCTGAACCCGCCGGCGCCATTTTGGTATGAATTTACATTTATCACTTTTATATTTCCGCCGGCTGAAAACCAGGGTGTTATTTTTTCCGCGTAAGTCAGGAAAACAGCCGTTTCCGTATGCTCAAAAGTATAATAATCCTCTGTATCTCCGGACCTTCCCTCTATTTCCCCTGAGGATAAATTTATAATATTCGCCCCGAAATGCCCGTATTCAGTGCTAAATACAGCGTTGAAAAATGAATATTTAAAATCAGCCGGTAAAAACGCGAACATGCTGGAAATACTTGTTTTTTCAAGCATGGCAGCCGCCGCCGGGTTCCAGTAGGGCATAGTGGCGTCATCGTCATAAGCCGTAAAAGCGCCGGAAAGCGCGCCCGCCCTTGCCCCGGCCCCCATCCTTAAAAACGACCCTCCGCCCGCGACGTCGGAAGAATAAATAATGCCTGTAAGTATTGTTGCGAATATAAAAACGAAAAAAACTTTTTTCAAGATCCCCCCCTTAACAAAAAAAGAGGCGGGCAATAAACCCGCCTCTTTTTTTTTTGGTTCTATTTAATCCCGCTCCGCCTATTTCAGCACCACTATTTTCTTTGTAATCGAGCGGCTCCCTGTTATTACTTTATATATATACACGCCATTGGCGGCGTCATTTCCAGTGTTTGTAACAAGGCCCCACACCACACGGTTCACGCCTGCGCTTGTTTCGGTTTCAGAAAGGGCCTTTTCCCATAATGTCCTGCCTGCGGCGTCGTAAATTACAATTTCCACATCCGTGGGCTCATCGAGCGAGAACCTTATTGTAGTGCTGTCCTTTGCCGGATTCGGGTAATTATAAGTATTTTCCCTGCTGATTGGCTCGGCGGGCACCTTCCTCGCCGCCTGCACCGCATTGCTTTCGCTGTATATTACCCTGAGCGTGCCGGAGCGCATATGCGAAAAAACAATATCATCCAGCCCGTCGCCGTTTATGTCTCCGCATTTGACCTCGACCGGCCCGTAAGTTTTGTCCTCATCATCCGTAACCTGTATGCTCTTTTCCGGCGCGAGCTTTCCTGAATCCTGCTGAATAAGGATATCTATGGTATCGCTGTCCCTGTTTGCCGTAACAACATCGAGCCGGCCGTCCCCGTTGACATCGCCGAGGCACATTCCATTGGGCCGCGAGCCTTCGAGCTTGTAATTTACCGCTTCCGCGGCCTCGCCGTTTTTGTATTCGATTACGGAAACAGTGTTGTCGTAAAAATTGGCCACTACAATGTCATTTACATTATCCCCGGTCACGTCCCCTATCTCCACTTTACACGGCCCGCCGCCGGCCTTTATGTCCTGTGTCTTTTTAATTTTTCCCTTTTCCTTTTTTATTACGGAAACACTGCCCGCGGAATAATTCGCGCTGACAAGCAGCCTTTTGCCGTTAATAACGCCGGTTACAACATCAGTAGGGCTGCCGGGTACGGAAATATCGTTTTTTTCCCATCCGCCGCGCGAATCGCGGATAAAAACAACAATCTTGTTTTCCGAATAGACCGACACGGCAATATCGGTTTTTACGTTCCCGCTTGAGTCTATATCACCTACGGCGACACCCACGGGGTGTTTTCCAACCGCCAGCGTTTCCTTTTTATAAGCTCCGCCTTCTTCCTGTTCGAATATTGTTATTGTGCCGTCATCATAATTGGAAACCACAAAATCGTCTTTCCTGTCCCCATTAATGTCCCCTGCCGCGAGCCCGCGGGGGCTTTTTCCGGCGGCAAGCACTTTTTTTGTCAATTCCGCGCCTTTTGCGCTGCCAAATACAGTAATGGACGAAGAAGGTTCGGTGTCGTTTTCCCTGCCTATAAGCGTATCCTCACCGAAATTCGAGACTATAACCTCGTTTTTCCCGTCATTGTTTATGTCCGCTATCTCCACGCCCCTCGGATATGACCCCGAATCATAGGTGTATATTTTGGAAAGCTCGAACGCCGATGCCAAAGAGGCAATAAAAAGAAGTGATATCAGTGTTATAAAAAACCTTTTCATACTTACTCCTCCTTTAATAATAGTTTGCGCCATACGCCGTCTTATGAGCATACCCTCTTTATTAAACCAATTATATATCCATAATATTCAAATGTCAAGTTCGCAATTGTGTTTGTCAACGCCCGGGATATAATGCCGGTGTTATTTCCATTTCCCTGAATCCAGAAAATTTATTTATATCATTCAGTTCACTGTCTTCAAGGCACAGCTTTATGGCTTCTTTTATATTTTTAAGTGCTTCGCCTATTGTCTTTCCGTAAGAATGACAGCCTTTTAAAGACGGACAACTTACCATATAAACTCCGGCTTCGTCGGTTTTAATCAATATAGGCAAGTGTGTTTTTTTTATTTTTTATATTCCTCCTTTTCGTTCTCGATACTATTATCCCTCAACATTTAAGGTTTTCAAAATATTTTCACCCGCATCGTTTAAATTAAAAAACCCCGCAAAGTTCTTCGGCAGCAA
>CAZHOD010000290.1:0-2992 GCA_964534075.1 uncultured Spirochaetia bacterium | reverse complement strand
TCCTTTTTGGTTTCTTTTTTGTTTTTTGTTTTACCATAATAAGCTCTCCCCCCGGCAATTTCAGGGCCCGGGCCTAAATGACCATCCGGTCATATAAAACATACAAAAATCCCGCTCCTTTGTCAAGAAAAAAATGACCGGCCGGTCACCGCGTTTACAACGCGGCCTGATCCTTTTACCTTCGGCCGAACAATTTTTTTACGAGTTCCCTGTCGACAAGACATATGTCTCCCGGCTCTGCCTTAAGTATGTCCGCAACTGTCTTTTCAAGTTTTACCGCCTCTTTTTCGACATCCCCTGCCGACCCGCTTTCATCGATTATCCTCCTTATCCTCTGCCTGGCCAGGTCAGAGGTGGAAAGCACAAGGCTGGCGGCCTCACCCGGGTCTATGGTATCAAAAACCTTTTCTTTCACCCCTTCTTCTATGACTTCCGCTATAATCGGCCCTATTCTCTCCGCCACCTTTTCCTCGACTTCTTTGTACGCCGGCCTTGCCCCCGGGCCATAGTATATTTCCCTGAACGCGCCCGGATATTTCGCTTTGTTCGCGCTCGCGATTTTGAAAATCCTGTTAAGTTTGTCTACGGGTGTTTCCTCTGCCCTGACCACCCTGAGCATCTGTTTTTCGTCCTCTTCTATGAGCCTGAAAAGTTTCTCTTTCTTTTTTTCGATACTTTCTTCGCTCATTTTTTCCCACCTCACAGTCCGAGCAGCGATTCAGCGTTCTTATAAAATATTTTTTCGCGCGCCCCTTCATCTTTAACCGCTCTTTCTATTTGCTTCCTTGTATCCCCGGGCGAGCCCCAGGGAAAATCGCTGCCAAAGACTATTTTTTCCGCGCCGTGATCATTTATAATGCCTTCGACGGCCCCGTCCTCCGCCTCTCCCAGGACAGCGGTATCAAAATAAACATCCTTTCCGGCCAGATATTTATATACCCCGTCCCACATGCGGAATCCGCCGAGGTGGGCCAAAACTATCTTCATCCCCTTAAACGCGCCCGCTACCTCCGCCATCCTCCCGGGCGTGCCGTGTGTGGACTCAAAATCATAAGCAGCATCAGCGCCCGCGTGAAACAAAATTATGAGCCCGTATTTCACACACGCGCCGTATATACTTTTCATTTTTCCGTCATCGGGAAAAAACTGCTGGTACTCGGGGTGCATCTTTATGCCTTTAATGCCGTTTTTAGCGAGGAACGATATCTCCGATTCTGCGTCGCCTTCCCTGTTGAAAAGCGGGTGCATGGATCCGAAATTTATTACCCTGCCCTTATTTTTATTGTACTCAATCATTTTTCTGTTTATCGGCCTGACCTGTTCCGGTTTTGTAGCCACCGGCATATTCAGGGAAATATCTATACCCTCTTTTTCCATGTTGGAAAGCAAAGACTCATATTTGCCGCTGCCGTGAGCCCTGATTCCGATTCTGTTTTCCAGGGTTTCCATGGTCTGCTTTGCTATTTCATCGGGGAAAAAATGGGTGTGAAAATCTATTATCCTCAAAACAACCTCCGTTTGCCACCGGCATTGCGCCCGGCGGCCCTCAGCCTTCCAGTATCTCCAGCGCTTCGGCAAGTTCCTTTCTGACATCCCGCAGTTTTTCGGAAGTCATTTTTTCGTCGACAGCAAAAAGCTCCATCTGCCGCCCGGCCCTTTCGGCAAGAATTTCTTTGAGCCTGCGCTGCGCCCCGCTGATTTTATATTCATCGTCATAAAGAAGTTTTTTGATTATCAAAATTACATCGATATCTTTTTTTGTGTACTTTCTCTGGCCCACCCTGTTTTTTATGGGCTCAAGCTCGTCAAAATTCTGCTCCCAGAACCTTATCACCGACTCGCGCGTCCCGCTAAGCTGAGCGACCTCCCGTATGGGGTAATATTTTTTATCCCTGACCGCCATAACAAACCTCCTGAATTTTATTTCGCTTTTTTTCTCTCTTTGCCCTTACTTCCCAAAAATTCTTTTTCGGATTTTAAAGACCTTTTCATAAGGTCCCTTATGGAATCATAAGGCGATTTATCCCTGTATAAAACCCTGTAAACCTCGGTTGTAATGGGCATATCAATACGGTGTTTTTTCGAAAGCCTGTAGGCTGACTCCGCTGTTTTCACGCCTTCCGCGACCATTTCCATTTTTGCCAGAATTTCATTTAATTTTTTGCCTTTACCCAGCATCTCTCCTACCCGCCGGTTCCTGCTGTGTTTACTCGCGCATGTAACAATAAGGTCGCCCATTCCCGAAAGCCCGGAAAACGTGCCCCCTGCCGCTCCCATCTTCACACCGAGCCTTCTTATCTCAGCGAGTCCCCTTGTAATCAAAGCCGCCTTTGTATTGTCGCCGGCGCCAAGCCCGTCTATTATCCCGGCAGCTATTGCTATTACATTTTTCAGCCCTCCGCCCAGCTCGACCCCGGTGACATCGCTGTTGGCATAAACCCTGAAATAATTGGTAAAAAACATTTCCTGTATTTTTTCCGCCAGCCCGTAATCATCCGAGGCAACCGCCACGGTTGTCGGCACCTTCCGCGCGACTTCCTCGGCGTGAGAGGGCCCTGAAATCACAGCATGTTTCACACCCCCCAGCATTTCCTTTATTACGCCGCTCATTGTAAGCAGGGTTTTTCTTTCTATGCCTTTTGCAGCTATAACAAAAACTTTTTTCCTGTAATTAAGCTTTTTTATTTTACTGTAAAGCGCCCTCGTGGTATGCGAAGGCACTGCAATCACGATTATACCGCTGCCTTCAACCGCTTCATCGAGTTTATTGGTTATTTTTATTTTTCGCGGTATTTTGACCCCCTTTAAAAATTTTATGTTTTCCCTTTTCTTCCCGAGCACTTTCGCGTAATCCGGAAAATATTCCCAGAGCGTAACGTCATTGTTTCTTTCAGAAAGCAGTATGGCAAGGGTTGTCCCCCATCCGCCCGCTCCGAGTATGGAAACTCTCACTTTTTACCCTTTTTATCGCCTTTTGTTTTTTTTTCCTTTT
>CAZHOD010000289.1:0-3009 GCA_964534075.1 uncultured Spirochaetia bacterium | reverse complement strand
AGCTTCATTCTAATACATATGGCAGGAATCACCTAACATATTAACAGGGCACCTGACCTGTCCAATAAATCCGCGTTGTTCAAAAAGGGGCGCGCAGTGCACGCCCCCTACAGGAGATTTTTTTTATTTGTTTTTGTAGGGGCGGACCCGTGTGTCCGCCCGTCGTTATCGGGCGCGCAGTAACGTAAAAACACTTCGTGTTATACCGCTACAAGCGCACGGCCCCTACAGGAATTTTTATTATGAATAAGGCTGCAGCGTAATGTTTTTTCGAAAACAGATGAAACCTGAAATCATTTTACCCCCGGCTACGCTGTATTACCCTCGTTTCCGGCCTTATAAACACAGTCATTATCAATCCAGTCCTCTAAAATATCCTTCCTGAACCTCCACGCTCCTGATATTTTCATTCCGGGTATTTTTTTCAACGCGAGAAGCTTGTAAATTGTAACGGGTTTAACCTTTAAAAAATCCGCGACTTCTTTTATTGTCATAATTTTTTCCGGGCTCACTACATGGCCCTTTCCTGAACATAGCTCCGGAGGTATTCCGCGTCATCTTCTTTCAGCGCGATAAAGCTCATACCTACTTCATAGCGTTTTTCCGATTCACGGTAATTACACCACTGAACTTCGCAAAAAGCCTTTATTTTTTTCTCTTCCCCGTCTTTTCCGAGCGGAATCTCAACCCGAATCACGTTTCCTTCGTTAATTTTATAAGGCAGAGACATGCATACACCGCCCTTTGAAATATTTTTTGTCTCAGCCTTTTCATAATTGTAAGCAGTGGTTTGTTCAGGTTCACCAAGAACCTTAAATTTCGCTTCTTCCTGGTGCGGCGCTCTTTTATCTACTCTCTTTTCAATATACTCTGTTACCATCAAACCCTCCTTTTTGTTCCATTAAGCAAAACGATTTTTTGTTAGTATTTATTAATGCAAATTACATGCCAAAACAAAACCCCTTTAAAATATAACAAAATTTTTAATGCTTATTTACCTCAATGCCCCTTTTGGGACTTTTTTTGTTTTTTTGTCCTAATCGGGACAACATCAAAGAGTTTATGTTTTTCAATTTTTTTCATTATCTTTTTTCTGCTTATGCCAATTAATTTTGCCGCCCTTGTCTGGTTTCCTCCGGTATTTTTCAGGGCGTTTATAATCGCTTTTTTCTCAAGCTCGGGAAGCGGCATATTTGACGGTATTTTACCGTTTTTTCCCGCCGTATCAAAAATTTCCTCTGCTGACGAACGAAGGTTAAGTTCCTCAGGCTCTATTACGCGGACAGAGGAAACTATGGCCGCCTCCTCGATTGCGTTCCTGAGCTCCCTTATATTTCCCGGCCAGTCATAACTCACAAGTTTTTCCATTGCCCGGTCCGAAATCATCTTTTCCTCCATATCATTTTTTGCGCACACTTCTCTTAAAAAATACTGGGCAAGAAGCGGAATATCCGCCCTCCTTTCCCTGAGCGGCGGTATTTTAAGCAGTATAACATTGAGCCTGTAAAATAAATCCTCCCTGAACCTGCCGCTTTTGACTTCCTCCTTCAAATCAGCGTTTGTCGCTGAAATAATCCTGACATCAACGGATTTTTCTTTGTCAGAACCAAGCGGCATTATTTTCTTATCCTCCAGCACTCTTAAAAGCTTTGCCTGTACTTTGTAATTGATATTACCAACTTCATCGAGAAAAACCGTCCCATTATCCGCCGCCGCGAACTTGCCGGTTCTGGGAGCGTAAGCCCCGGTAAAGGCGCCTTTTTCATAACCAAAAAGCTCGGATTCCTGGAGCCCTTCCGGTATCGCCGCCAGGTTGATGGCTATAAGCTTCCCCTTTTTTCTTTTGGACAGGTTATGTATCGCGCGGGCCGCCATTTCCTTTCCCGTTCCGGACTCGCCGGTAATAAGGAGAGTGACTTCAGAGGCCGCTATGTTTTTTATTTTTTTGAAGACATCGCGCATCCTTTTTGAGCGGCCTATCATATTCTGAAACACACCCTCACCCTCCAAATGCCCGCGCAGCAGCTCCAGTTCGTCCCTCATTCTTATTTTCTCGAATATTTTCGCGATTATTATTTTCAGTTCCTCAAAATTAAGCGGTTTCTGAATATAATTTTCAGCCCCGAGCTTCATCGCGCCTACCGCGGATTCCACCGTGCCGTAAGCCGTCATAATAATTACGTAAATGCCGGGAGCCGCTTTTTTGATTTTTTTATAAAGTTCCATCCCGTTCATTTCCGGCATTTTCAAATCCACCAGGCATGCATCCGCCCCTGTTTCCACGATAATTTCAAGCGCTTCGGCCGGGGAAGGCGTGGTAAATACGGTATATTTTTCCTGCGTAAGTATTGCCTTTATAACTTTGAGCGTTGACCTGTTGTCATCCACCACCAGTATTTTTTTACTCATCCGGCTCCGCTCCTTTCAGGTTCCTCGCGATTCCGAAAGTCACCTCAGTACCTTTTCTCACGCTGCTTTTTATTTTTATTTTCCCCCCGTGCCTTTTTATAATCGCGTTGGAAATAGAAAGCCCTATGCCGAGCCCTTCTTCTTTATCCGTATAAAAAGGAGTGAGTACTTTCTTTACTTTGCCCCGGGTAATACCCCTGCCATTATCTTTCACGGTTATGTATACGTATTTTTTATCGTATGAAACCAATATTTCTACGCGCGGGCCCCTGTTTTTACAAAGCGCGTCCGCCGCGTTGGAAAGCAGATTCAGCATAACCTGCATCATCTGCTCATGGTCGATATATATATCGGGAATTTTTTTACCGCCGGTTTTGACAACAACCCGGCACGGCATTGAATGCTTTGTAAGCATAATCACGCCCAAAATATAATTTTCCACCTGTGTTTTTTTCAGCCTCAGGCTTACTCCCCTTGAAAAACTCAAAAACTCATTTAAATAGCGCTCCAGCCTCTCTATTTCCACAATTATGAGGCGGGAAAACTCGCGTATATCTTCTATTTCGCCGTACCTGTCGTGTATATACTGGCCCGCCCCTT
>CAZHOD010000288.1:0-3011 GCA_964534075.1 uncultured Spirochaetia bacterium | reverse complement strand
TGAAAGGTTGCGCCTACAAAGACCGAAATGCGCCACCATAACTGAGGCGTTACACTTCGCCAAAGACAATTTCAGATTCCGGATTCCATTAAAAACAATTTTTGATTCCTGTTTATATTCATATTTAAAACACAATATTATTTGCTTTTTGACTTTAAGCTTTCAGTTTTAACTTTTCCATCGCACTTCTCAGGCTCCGTGCCCCTCAATCCCGTGATGAAATCCTACGGATTTCATTTTACGGGATGGTAGCGGCACGGAGGAGGCTCACTTTGTTCGCGTTTTGATAAGTGTAAAAACCATTATATTAGCTCGCTTTCGCTCGCTTTGCAAAGCGAACTCCTATAATACCATCGCACTTCTCAGGCTCCGTGCCCCTCAATCCCGTGATGAAATCCTACGGATTTCATTTTACGGGATGGTAGCGGCACGGAGAATCGAACTCCGATTTCAGGATTGAGAACCCCGCGTCCTAACCGTTAGACGATGCCGCCGCTTCAGGGTTAATTATTAAAGAACTTTTATATTATGCATACAGTCTTTTTATATGTCAATTATTTTTTTGATGAAAACAGTGAGGAAAACGGCTGTATTGAGGTTATTATGTCATTTCCTCGATCATTTTTTGGTCCTCGTGTTTTAATGTCATGAACTCGACACCAAACTGCGAGTTTTCATCGGCGCCCTTTATCCATTTTATTTCCGCGAACGTCGTTACGGGATGGCCGTCTCCTACCACAAATTCCACCCTCAAAACATCGCCGACATTTCCCACAGGCTCGCCTTCTATCCTTATCCCGCCGAGGCTCAAATCGTGGGTCTGCCCGTCTTTTTTAACGGGCTCTATGAGGTTCTCAGCAGGCATAAGCTTGTAATTGACGAATAATAATTTCTCTATTCTCTTGTGTTTTCTTTTTTCGATAAACATATTACCTTTGGGCATATACTCCCCTTTTTTTGTTTGTTATTTTATATCACACCCCGCCCCCGATGTCAATAAAACTAATTGCCTTCCATGGAAACAACACTCTATTACATACCTGCTTTATAATACATTTGCCATAAAATATATTTAATGATAAAATTAAACACTTTTATAAGAAGGTATGAAATATGCGTATACACAAAAATTCCGAGTCAGAAAACAAAGGCGCGCAATCAGGCGAAAAACCTTTAATAATTTCAATACTGATAAACATTGTTATCACGGTTGCTGAAATAATCGGCGGGGTGCTTTCAGGTTCGCTCGCGCTCTTATCCGACGCTTTTCACAACCTCTCGGACGTTGTATCCCTTATAATATCCTATTTCGCCATCCTCATAGGAAAAAAGCCCGGAAACAGGGCCAAAACATACGGTTACAAAAGAGCTGAAATTATAGCCGCGTTTATAAACATCGGAGCGCTTTTTGTTATTTGCGGTTATATAATCTACGAAGCAATAAAAAGGCTCGATAACCCCGAACCCATAAATGTCTCCATAATGATTCCAATAGCGATTATAGGGCTCCTGGGAAACGGAATCTCCGTTCTTTTGCTTATCAGGCCCACAAAATCGAATTTGAACATAAAATCCGCGTTTTTGCACCTTCTTGCCGATACAATATCCTCTGTCGCGGTCATTGCTGTCGCGATAATACTTGTTTTTAAGCCCTGGTATATACTGGATACCGTGTTATCCGTGCTTATAGCTCTTTATATTATCAAAGAAAGTTTTTCCGTACTCACCGAAAGTATTAACGTACTTATGCAGGGCGCGCCGCGGGGTATTGACAGGGAAAAACTAAAAAAAGAAATTTTCGGCATAAAGGGAATAAACATAAAAGATATACATCATATTCATATGTGGGAAATAACGCCCGGGGAAACGGTTTTTGACGCCCACGTAGTTGTGGAAAAGGAGGACCTTAAAAACGCGGATTCGATTATAATGAAGATAAATAAGGTTCTTACCTCGGAATTCAATATATGCCATTCCACGATACAGCTCGAATCAGGAGAGTTCAGCCATTGCGTAACCTGTGATTTGTAAAAACAATTTCCCATTTCCATTCCCATTATTAAAAACCAATTCATATTCATATTTATATTAAAAATTCCGTATTTTAATTTTGTTTTGTATTTTTGCTTTCTGTGTTTTTACCAAGCTCCCAATCTGCTGAGCTGCCAAACATCCAAATATCCAACCCTCCGCTATTTGGCTGTCAGTTCCTGAAGCGCTTTTTCTGTTTTCTTTATCTCCGGGGAATCGCTTTTCATTTCCTTGATTTCCACGACATCCCCGTCACTGTTTATGCCGTATTTGCCGCCGTTAAGTATCATTCCAAGTTCATTTTCTTCATACGTTTTCCCTGTCTTGTCCCATCTTTTTTTCAACACAAGGATTCTTCTTGTCTCGTAATGGTTCACAATTTTCTTTGTATTTCCGCCGGTAATACCCTCTATCAGCATTTCCCCTACCCGTCCGGCCAACCCCTTCTGCGCGTGTGTTATCACGCCTTTTATAACGGATATTTCATCGCCCAAACGGGTATTATCCGGGTCTATTTTATACCCTTTTGAGCGCAGGAGCCTTTTGGAATACAGGTAGGCCTCTTTCATCTCCCCGTGAATAATATACTGGTTTTCTGCCTGTTGTTTTTTTAGGTTTTCCGCGGCTCCGCCGCAACCCGCTAGAAATAAAGCGAAAATTATTATGGTTTTCCGTGAAACTTTCACCCTCGTTTAATCCCCTTCGAGAATCTCCGTAATGGTATAGGCCTCATCCTCTTTAAGCGCCACAAAAGCGAGCCCGAACATGCCTTGTTTTACCCACTTGATTTCCGCCATTACAGTAACCGGGTTTTCCTCTTTTTTTGCCGAAAGTTCTATCCTTATAATATCGCCGGCTTTTCCCGTTACTTCGCCTTCTATACGCGCGCCGCCAATGCTCAAATCCACTGTCCGGCCTTTTTTTGTAGAGTGAGTTATTGATATGTCTTTTGGAAGAAGTTTATAAGTGACATTGTAATT
>CAZHOD010000287.1:0-3012 GCA_964534075.1 uncultured Spirochaetia bacterium | reverse complement strand
CTGAAAGGTTGCGCCTACAAAGACCGAAATGCGCCACCATAACTGAGGCGTTACATAAGCAAAATTTTTTTCCTTGCGCCGCGAAAATTTCTTTGCTATACTCTTTTTGTTTTATTTCATACCGGATTACAAAAAAAAGCACATTGATGTGCTGACAAATACCTTAATCGGCACGCGGCAGTGCCTGTTCCGGGACAACGGGGTCACGGGATAATTCTATCTACTTCAGAGCAGGAGGAGAACAAAATGGCTATGACAGTTAAAAAATCAAAGTACGTCGAAGAAGTTATGGAAATGGTAAGTAAAAGAAACGCCAATGAACCAGAATTTTTACAGGCCGTGACAGAGGTGCTGGAATCGCTGGCGCCGGTTGTGGAGCGGCATAAAAAATACAGGGAAGCGGGAGTCCTTGAAAGAATAGTGGAGCCGGAACGGCAGATTATGTTCAGGGTGCCGTGGGTGGACGACAACAACCGGGTGCATGTCAACCGCGGCCTCCGTTTTGAGTTTAACAGCGCAATAGGGCCGTACAAGGGAGGGCTCCGCTTTCATCCCACGGTTAACCAGTCGATTTTAAAATTTCTTGGTTTTGAGCAGGTTTTCAAAAATTCGCTTACAACCCTTCCCATGGGCGGGGGAAAAGGCGGTTCGGATTTCGACCCCAAGGGAAAATCAGACGATGAAGTAATGCGTTTTACACATTCGTTTATGATCGAGCTCCAGCGCCATATAGGGCCGAATACGGACATACCCGCGGGCGATATAGGCGTCGGCGCCCGGGAAATCGGTTTTATGTACGGAATGTACAAAAAGATAAGAAACGAATTTACCGGCGTTTTTACGGGTAAGTCCCTCAGGTGGGGCGGCTCGCTCATAAGGCCGGAGGCAACCGGCTACGGTTCGGTTTATTTTGCCGAAGAAATGCTTAAGGCAAACAATGATTCAATGAAGGGAAAAACCTGCGCGGTTTCCGGTTCCGGTAACGTGGCGCAGTTTACAGTCGAAAAAATACTCGACCTTGGCGGTAAGGCGGTTACACTTTCCGACTCGGGCGGCACAATTTACGATAAAGAAGGCATAACAAGGGAAAAACTCGAGTTTGTAAAGGAACTCAAAAACGTAAAACGCGGCCGCATAAAAGAATACGCTGAAAAATACAACTGCGAGTACAGGGAAGGGGCAAAACCCTGGGGCGTAAAATGCGGCTGCGCTTTCCCGAGCGCGACACAGAACGAAATCGACGGGAATGACGCGAAAACGCTGCTGGATAACGGGTGCAGGCTCGTGAGCGAGGGCGCGAATATGCCTTCCACCCCCGAGGCAGTGGATCTTTACCTTGACAAAAAAATAATGTACGGGCCGGGAAAAGCGGCAAACGCCGGCGGCGTGGCTGTTTCCGGGCTTGAAATGAGCCAGAATTCCATGCGCCTTCCGTGGACAAGGGATGAAGTGGACAACAAACTCCGCAATATCATGCGCGCCATTCACAAACAGTGCGTCGAAGCGGCAACTGAATACGGCGAATCCACCAATTATGTTAGGGGCTCCAATATCGCGGGTTTTGTAAAGGTCGCGGATTCAATGATAGAACAGGGCATCGTTTAATCAAAACAATACTGACTGTCAAAAAAGGGCGGCCCGGTGTAAAACAGCGGGCGGCCCTTTTTTATAATATTTATTCAGGCAAAAATTAAAGGCGGTGAAAAAATGTATGAAATTACCGAAAAAAAATCCCTCTCAGGGGACATAAAAATGATGGGGGTTAAGGCCCCGGATGTAGTATATAACGCGAATGCCGGTAATTTTTTCGTGGTAATACCCGATGAAAAAGGAGAAAGGGTACCTCTTACCATATACGACTGGGACAGGGAAAAAGGAATACTGTATATGGTTTTCCAGGAAGTCGGGCTTTCTACGGTAAAACTTGGAAGGCTTAATGTGGGTGACAGTATTTACGCGGTTGCCGGCCCTTTTGGAAAACCTTTCCATTCGGAAAATTACGGAAAAGCAGTGGTTATAGGGGGCGGAGTCGGCGTACCGGCTGTGTTTCCAATAGCAAGGCAGCTTAAAAAAGACGGCAACAATGTAACATCAATAATAGGGTACAGGAACAAAGGCCTTATGGTACTCAAAGATGAAATGGAATCTGTATCAGATAAGCTGCTCGTGGCCACAAACGACGGGTCCTACGGGCAAAAAGGGCTCGTAACCGACGTGCTTAAAGGACTTATCAAAGGCAGTGAAAAGCCGGATATTGTAGTGGCTGTCGGCCCGGTTGTCATGATGAAAGCCGTTTCCGAAATGACAAAGCCCTGCGGCATAAAAACAATTGTCAGTTTAAATTCCATAATGGTGGACGCCACCGGCATGTGCGGCGGCTGCAGGGTTACCGTAGGCGGGGAAGTTAAGTTTTCCTGCGTGGACGGGCCGGATTTTGACGGGCATAAAGTTGATTTTGAGCAGCTTATGAGCAGGCTCAATGCCTATAAGGACATGGAAAAGGAGTCAGTACAACATCACTGCCGGCTGGACAGCGGAATAAAGGAGGCTTTCAATGGAAAAAAATAATAAAATCCCAAAAGCGAAAAGGCCGCCTGTAAAGGTGCGCGAACAGGAGCCGGGGGAAAGAATAAAGAATTTCAGTGAAGTACCCTACGGATATAATGAGGAAGAGGCAGTAGAAGAGGCGCAAAGGTGCCTGCAATGCAAGAACCCCGCCTGTATAGCCGGGTGCCCGGTCAGCATAAATATTAAAAAATTTATCGGTGAAATAGCGGAAAAAAACTACAAAGGCGCGATTAAAACCATTAAAGAGGATTCGAGCCTGCCGGCAGTATGCGGCAGGGTGTGCCCGCAGGAGGAGCAGTGCGAAGAAGCGTGCGTAATGAATAAATCGAAAAATAAGAACCCCATAAATATCGGGGGGCTCGAACGTTTTGCGGCCGATTGGGAGGCGGAAAACGTAAAACAGGAAAAATCAAAAACCGAAAAAATAAAGGACAAACAGGGCAA
>CAZHOD010000286.1:0-3018 GCA_964534075.1 uncultured Spirochaetia bacterium | reverse complement strand
AGCGGAGGAACTTTATTATTACCCCTTGCCCGGGGAAATGAAATGGGCGGAAAGCTATGCCGAAAAAAAATTATTAAAGGGCGGTTTTATTATGGTTTACCCGGGAGGTAAGGACAGAAAATTCAACCTTTCGCCGGAAAAATACGCGGAAATAATAAACAGCGCGGCCGGCGGCGGAAGCCCTTTTGATTTTCTGATAGCGACGGGTAAAAACGAAAGCGGGCTGTGCCGCAGGGTTTATGAAAAAACAGAAAACAAAAAAAAAGTTAAGCTGATGGAGGAGGAAGTTGATTTAAGAAAACTTGCCGGCCTGATAAGAAAAGCCTCTGTGTTTATGAGCGGCTCTACCGGGCCGATGCATATAGCCGCGGCTTTAAAAACAAGGACCGTGACGTTTTTTCCTTCTTCAGGGCTTTCACCCGTAAGGTGGGGGCCGCTGGGCAATTCATCCCGCGTAATACAGCCGGGGGAAGGGCTTCCTCCGGATTCGGCGGATACAGGAGAGTTTGTCCGTGCGTTAAAGGAATTTGCCGGGGAAGGCGGAAGGCGGCAGTGAAAAAAAGAAAAACCGGCGCGACAGCGCCTGTAATGCGGGCGGTTTTTATATTTTTTATATCAGCGGCGGTTTTGCCCTTTGCTGCCGGGTGTTCGAGCCCGGAAAAAAAGATGTCTTTTGTCAATGAACAAAACAGGGAAAAACAGTTAAAAAAGAAAGCGAAAACCTCCGCGAAAAAAAACAGGGAAGCCAGGAGGACAGGAAGGGAGGGCTCCTACATTGTTGAAAAAGGCGATACTTTGTGGAGTATATCAAAAAAAATGTATTCAAGCCCTGTTTACTGGCGCGCTATAGCCGCGGAAAATTCCCTGGAAAAACCGGGCATGATTTTCCCCGGGAAAAAACTCGATATTCCGCTGAAAATTCATGAATACGGAAAAGGCAGGCAAAAAAAGGGAGAGCCTTTTGTTTACAGGACGAGAGAAAACAACGCGTGGGGCGTGGGGGAAAAACTGGTTTATTCGATAAAATATTTCATGGTTGTTGCGGGCAAGGGAGTGCTCGAGGTAAAAGGCATCGAAAAGAAGCGCGGCAGGGACGCTTATTATATAGAGGCTGCCGCCAAAACAACCCCGTTTTTCGATAATTTCCACAGGGTGAGGGACCGTATAATGTCTTATATGGACGTGTCCGGGCTTTTTTCCCGGCAGTACAAAAAGAAACTGGAGGAAGGAGATTACAGAGCAAACGCTCATATAAAATTTTACCATGAAAAAGGAAAAGGCGTAAAACATACCGGCAAGGAATTCAAAGTGCCGCCCTTTACGCAGGATGTGCTTTCCGAACTTTATTATTACAGGACTTTTGACTTGTCGCCCGGAAAGAATGAAGAGGTTTATATTGATGTTTGTTCTGACGAAGGCAAAGCCTATGAAATACTGGTTAAAAAGTTAAGGTATGAGAGAGTATCGGTGGACGCGGGAGAGTTCGACTGCGTGGTGGTGCAGCCACACCTTAAATACGAGGGCATATTCCGGCAGAAGGGCGATGTTATTATATGGCTGACCGACGATAAATATAAAATACCTGTCCTGGTAAAATCAAAGATAGTAATCGGCACAATAGACGCGGTGCTTGAAAGCGCGACAGTGGGAAAACCTTAAACCGTAAACTACGGGCGCGAACAACAAACTAAAAAGCTTAAAACTTAAAGGTTAAAAGTGAAAGTTGATTTGGAGGTTTGGCAGCCTGGAGGATTGGCGGCCCGGCAAAAACAAAAAGTAAAACCAAAAAGTAAAATTCAATTACGGAAGTGTTTTTAATATAAATATGAATATGCATTTAATGGAAATTGTTTTTATATAGCCCGCCGCCGCAAAGGCAAGGCGTACTGTTATTATTTGGTTGACTAAAATATTTCTGCTTAATATAATGAATCAAAACCGAAAAGCGGTGGTATATGATTAACGAATTTAAAAGGGCAGTAGAAGAAAGCTGCGAAGTAAAAAAACAGAGCTTTGATTTAAACAAGGAAAAATTAGTGGAAGTTACGGAAGAAATTTACGGGGCCGTCGCGGCGCGGAAAAAAATTCTTATTTTCGGCAACGGCGGTTCGGCTGCCGACGCTCAGCACATAGCCGCGGAATTTGTCGTGAGGCTGAACGCGGACAGGGAAGCTTACCCCGCTGTCGCGCTCACCACCGACACATCGGTCATAACGTCCTGCGGCAATGATTTTGGGTTCGATAATATTTTTTCCAGGCAAATAGAGGCCCTGGGGCAGCCGGGAGACATAGCAATAGCGCTTTCAACTTCCGGGAACTCGGAAAACGTCATAAGAGGCGTTTTTGCCGCGAAAAACAGGGATATATTCACGGTTGGTTTTACCGGCATGGGGGGCGGGAAACTTTCCGGGAAAACAAACATACTGATAGAAGTGAAATCAAAAAATACAATGAGGATCCAGGAAACGCATATAAATTTTCTTCATATGATTTGCCGGGCGGTGGAGGAGCGAATGGCGGGCGGTAAATAATGAAAAATATAAAAAAAGCAAAGCTTGAGGGCCTTATAAAAAAATTCAGGGGAAGAAAAATCCTTGTAGCCGGGGATCTTATGATTGACAGGTATATATGGGGAGGCGTGACAAGAATATCGCCCGAAGCCCCCATACCCGTGGTCGAAGTCGAAAAAGAAGAGGCAAAACCGGGAGGCGCGGCAAATGTCATTTTTAACCTTATATCCCTGGGGGCGAAAGTCTACTGCGCCGGCGTAGTGGGGAATGACAGGGAAGGGAGGGAGCTTATTTCTTACCTTAAAAAGAAAAAGGTAAACACCAATGGCATAATAACATGCAAAAAAAGGCCCACTACAGTCAAAACCAGGGTGTTCGCGCGCCGCCAGCAGGTAGTGCGTATTGATAAGGAAAAAAAACTGAGGTTGACGGACAGCATGCTCGGTGAAATTATAAAAAAAATAACAAAAGGAATTCGTCTTGATATTATCCAAGATTTCTTCGACAT
>CAZHOD010000285.1:0-3024 GCA_964534075.1 uncultured Spirochaetia bacterium | reverse complement strand
CGGATTTATTTTTTTTCGTTCTTTTCCTGTAATTCCTGAGGCTTTCACCCTGTTTCGCGTGTCCGTAGCCTATGTATTTTGGAAAATACTTCATTTCTTCCCTGAAATTCATGTAATTTTCAAACCAGGTTTCGGCATTGTCCCTGAAATTCCTGGTTTCCTCGAATTTTTCAAAAATAACCCAGTAGGAAGTAAGAATATTATGATTGTACTTATGCGTTTTAAGCGTGAAAACGTCCTGTTTTTCAGAATATGAATAGGCTTTTTTATCCACTATTTCATCCGCGTAATATTGAAGGTCTATTTGATTGAATTTTTCTGTTGTTGCAAAAAGTTCTTTATTTGAAATTTTTTCGTAAAAAGATTTTATTGAGCTCCCTGCCTCTTCCAGTTTATGAAATATTTCTTTGTATTTCATTTCCTCGCGGGTTATTTCCTTTTTTGATTTATCATAAGTGCTTATGTCGATATAGTTGCTGAAAAGTTTTACGATTGCCGAGTCCTGTTCCAGAAAAAAATAATTAATATAATCTTTTGTTTTCTCTATTTCATCACGCTCATTTTCTTTGTAAATACCTTTTATATCGAGAAGCCCTTTCGTTATTTTTAAAAAATCCCTGTTTTTTATGTAAACTTCCTCGAAGTAATCAAGAATTTTTCCGGGTTTAAACGCTTTCCTGTACATCCTGCTTGTTGTCATTACGTCATCGAGGTCGCCTATAAACATCATCCATCCGTAGGAATAATACTGCATCATTTTATCAATGACTTTCGATATCGCGGATATTTCCTGAAAATATGAAAAATATAAAAGCACTGCTTTATCAATTTTATCCGGAAAATCCGGTTTTTGCATTTCCTTCAACATCTCGTCCTTATCCAGCCGGGTAAGGTCCTGCATTTTTTTATTTACCTGCGCGATATCTTTTAGCATTTTACCACCGGCTATCAACTGGCTGCTTAACACCCCATTTAATTTTTCCGATACCGCGCCCACTTCTTTCTGGGCTTCAGCGTCCCGGATGGTTTCATTTATTTTTTCTACGCCTGTCTTTATTTCTTTAAGGTACCCTTTTGACTCTGCCGTATCCAGGACCAGTTTTCCCAGCGCGAGGTCCTCAAAAAACCTTCTGTAATCCATAAAACACCTCCCTTGTCGTTTAAATTCCGTGTTTTTGAAAAAACTTTATTGCGTTATCGTGCAATATTTTACGCGCTGCTTCGACAGGCAACTCCTTTTTCACAGCTTTTATAATATTTTCATAGTTTCTTTTTCCGAAATCATTTTTATAAAACCCCACGGGATAATCGCTTCCAAAAAAAAACCTTTCATTCCCCAGGCATTTAAGGGCTGTTTTAAGAGGAACCATCATCCTGTGCTGCTCCTGAAAGGACGTTTCCAGATATACATTTTTATATTTATCAGCCAGATAAATGCATGTAACAGGGTCTTCCATATGGGCAAGAACCACATCCACCTCACAAAAATCCGATATCAGCTTTTCTATTTTATGCGGCGAACTCCCGTAAATATCAGTATGAAAAAAGATGAATTTATTGGTTTTCGCGCAAAAATTAAAAACAGGCTTTAAAAATTTGTATTCAGGCTCGTATATATTCGCTGTCGGATGAAGTTTTATTCCGCATATTTTTTTGATTTCATCCGCCTTTTTTATTTTTTCTTTCCAGTTCTTATCATATGGATTAAGCCAATATAGAGGAATTAAAAATCCTTCATCAGTTGCAGCCATTTTTTTAATATCTTCAATTTGTTCATCGGGATCATATATTCCAGCAAATGAACTCATTACTGCTTTTTCGATTTTTTTGCTTTTTAATTCCTGTACTATTTTCCTTACAGGATAAAATGTGTTATTCGCATTACCGCAATGTACGTGAAAATCAATGATTTTTTTCATGAAAATCCTTTTATCTAGAGGAGGGGAAACAAATTCCCCTCCTCTAATGTCGTTGAGATTCACTGTCTATACGCCTGCTGTTTACACATGTTTTCCGAAAAATCACCACAGCTGGGCCCACTTTTGCGATATGCCATAGTTTTACACATGTTTTCCGAAAAATCACCACAGCCTCCTGCTACGGGTCTTTCATTAACTTTTTTTATTACCGGTTTTACATAAGGCTTTTTTTTATTCACATTTATCACCTCCTCTCCGCCATGATTTCCATCCTTATTTTTGCCAATCTTTTATCAGCGGGCGAGCATTTTCTTATGTCACCTGTATCCCTGTATGCCCTGCCATGGCACCTGTTGCACCCGCTTTGGAAATCGCATTGGCCGCACTCTGGCAGCGTATTCTTATTCAAACCGTGAAGTTCATCAAATATGCTGTGTTCAAGAGCTTTTTTAATGGAAATATCCTTAAAATTCCCTGTTATATACCGCAGTCCCGGGCAGGGCATAATATTCATTCCCGCGTCTATATATATTCCGTTTCGTGTCCCCACATTACATACGGGAAAATCTGCTTTTATATTTGACTCGAGCACAGGAGCGTCCTGCTGGCATGCCACGACTTTTTTATCCTCTTCATAGGAAAGCCGCAGCTCGCTGAACTGTCTGCTGCCGTCCCGCGCGGGCTGCAGCATTGAATCAAGGTTGTATCTGAAGTTATTTTTTATACAAAAATCTTTAATTTTCGAATATCCGTCATAATTTGGTTTCATAACAGGCGCGTTAATGAATATATTGGCGCCTTTATTTTTTAACAGCATAATGGCCTTCATGGTCTTGTCAAAAGATCCTGGAATTTGTGTAATATTATCGTGTGTACCTGCGTCCGGTGAGTAAAGGCTTATCCTTACCTGATTCAAATCCATCTCATCCAGAAATTCACTGATTTGTTCATCAATCATTGTGCCGTTGGTAAATAAAGTGATATCAAAACCGTAATTTTTTGCCGTCACCATTATTTTTGTAAAATCTTTGTGCACGAGCGGCTCCCCGCCTGATATTGAAAGCTTTGTAAACCCGAGTTCCGCCAGCCGGAAAAACAATTTTTC
>CAZHOD010000284.1:0-3047 GCA_964534075.1 uncultured Spirochaetia bacterium | reverse complement strand
TCCCAAGTATTTTAAGCTTTGCCAAGTGTATACGATGTCTATCCTTATTCCCACAAAAATTTTAAAAATCACTTGCCATATCTATTTCTTTGTGCTATAAATCTATATATAAAGTGCCAAGAGCACAGTGCCTAAAGCATAATGATTTTGAAGTGGGGAAGAAAGGAAATGCCCCACTTTTTATTTTTACCCCGTACTAAATACGGGGATTTTTTTACTGTGCCGGGAGTGTGATTGTGGAAAATAACACATCCAGGAAGGAAAAACTCAGGGAATTAATAAGCCCGGTTGTAAAGGATAATTTTATGGAGCTTGTTGATATAGAAATAGACGGAGCCAGGAACATACGGCTGCGTATAGACAGGCCGGGTAAAGGTATAACAGTTGACGATTGTTCATTAATAAGCAGAAAAGTGAATGAAACAGGCGGGATAGAAGATATAGTCCGGGGCACTTATTCGCTCGAGGTATCTTCTCCCGGCATAAACAGGCCTATCAGGGATGTTTCCGGGCTCACGAAGTTCAGGGGCAAAAAGGTGAAATTAGTGCTTAAAAAGCCGGTAGAAAGACAGCCGGTTTACAAAGGTTATATTAAAACAGCGGATGAAAACGAAATAATACTTGACACAGACGGCAAAACAGTCAGTATAAACGCGGATAACGTTAAAAAGGCCAGGCTGGACGAGGAAATATTTTAGGCGGCATCCGTTTTTTTCAGGAGAGGAAACATGGCAAACGAAATAACACAGATTTTCCAGCAGGTGGAAAAGTTAAAGAACGTAGATGAAACAGAGCTTATAAAAGCGCTTGAGCGCGGTATAACTTCGGCAGCCCGGAAGGTCTATGGAATTGACACGGAAATAAGGGTCGATTTTAAAGACGGCGAAATTAAATTTTACTGGCCAAAAAAAGTAGTCGAGGAAGTCGAAAATAAATATACGGAAATAAGTATCGATGACGCCGGGAAAATCAGAGAGGGCGCGGAGATTGGCCAGGAAATGGAAGTAATGTTTTTTCCCAGGGAGTTCGGCAGGATAGCCGCGCAGACCACAAAACAGGTTATTACCCAGAAAATAAGGGAAGTTGAAAAAGAGCAGATATTCCAGGACTACCGCGCCAGGGAAGGTGAAATAGTAACCGGGGTTGTGCATGCCATTGAACACGGAAGCGTAATAGTGGATATGGGCATGGTCGAGGGTATACTCCGGGAAAAAGAGCAGGTAGCGAGGGAGGAATATAAGGCAGGGGACAGGATGAGGGCTTATGTGCTTAAGGCGGTGCGGAGCAGGGACGGCGCCAGGCTGGAGCTTTCCAGGACGCATCCCAATTTTATCAAGGATATTTTCGCGATGGAAGTAACAGAGGTGGACCAGGGAATAGTGGAAATCAAATATGTCGCCAGGGAGCCGGGCGTAAAAACAAAAGTTGTGGTGGCGTCAAATGACCCTCATGTTGACCCTGTCGGGGCGTGCATAGGGGTCAAAGGAAGCAGGATACAAACTATTATCAGGGAACTTCACGGTGAAAAGGTGGACGTGGTCCTTTATAATGATGATATAAAAAAATACCTCGAGAGCGCAATAGCCCCGATACACATAAGGGATATATATATAGACGAAGAGAATAAATACACGGTAATAGCGGTGCCGGACGAGCAGTTTTCCCAGGTAATAGGTAAAGGCGGGATAAATATGAGGCTGGTAGCGAAGATAACGAAATGGAAGGTTTCCGTACTGAGGGAAAGCGAGTTCGTGCCGGAGAAAATAGAGGAAATGAAAAAAGTTTTTAAGGAGCAGGTCAAGTACGACCTTTTCAAGCTTAATGACGAGATACCGGTTAAAACGCTGAAAAAATTAAAAAAAGAAGGCATAAAAAACTTAAAGGACTTTCTTGAAGCGGAAAAAGAGAAAATAGCGGAAATAATCGAAAGCGGCCCTGAAAGGGCCGAAGAGCTTAAAATTAAAGCTGAAAATATTATTAAGACAGGCGGGGAAGAAAAAGATGAGGATACACGAAGCGGCGAAACAGCTTGAACTGGAAAGCAAAAAAATAATAGAGTTTTTAAAAAAGCGCGGGCTCAGGGTAAAAAGCCACATGAGTTCCATATCAGCCGGGGATTTTGAAGCGGCAAAAAAAGAATTAAAAGGCGGGAGAGGTGCGGCTGCTGCGGCTGTTAAAGAGGAAACAAAAGAAAAAAAAGAGGGGGAAGACGGTCGGAAAAAAGAAAAGCCTGAAAAGAAAACAGAAACATCCGAAAAAGAAAAAGTAAAGGAAGAAATAAAAGAAGCGGTAAAGGAAGAGGTGAAAGAAGAGGTAAAGGAAGAGGTGAAAGAAGAGGTAAAGGAAGAAGTAAAAGAGGAAACAAAGGAAGAGGTAAAAGAGGAAGCAGGGGAAGCAGCGAAGGAAGAGGCCGCAAAGGAAATAAAAGAAGAAGGCGGTAAAGAGACGGAAGAAAAAGGAGAAAAAGAAGAGGCCCCGAAGGAAAAAGAAGAGCTTGTATGCAAGAGGGGCGTGTCGGTTTCAGAACTGGCCGGCCTGCTGGAAGTAAAGCCCACGGAACTTATTCAAAAACTGATGAAACTCGGCGTAATAGCAACCATGAACCAGCCGCTTTCCGAGGAAGAAATAAACATTGTATGCGAGGAATACGGAAAGAAGTCAAAGTTAAAAGAAGTATATGGGGACGATGTGTTTGAGGAAAAGGAAGAAGAAGAAGACCCTGCCAGCCTGAAAACCAGGGACCCGATAGTCACGATAATGGGCCATGTCGACCACGGCAAAACCACTCTGCTGGACTCAATAAGGCAAAGCGATATAGTCTCGGGAGAAAAAGGAGGCATAACACAGAGTATAGGCGCCTACAGGGTAAAAGTGCCGCACGGGGAGATGATTTTCCTCGATACTCCCGGCCACGAGGCCTTCACCGCGATGAGGGCAAGAGGGGCAAAATCGACCGATATAGTCATACTTATAGTAGCCGCTGATGACGGCATTATGCCGCAGACAGTCGAGGCAATAGACCACGCGAAGGCCGCCGGCGTACCGAT
>CAZHOD010000283.1:0-3051 GCA_964534075.1 uncultured Spirochaetia bacterium | reverse complement strand
GAGTTCAGCGTGTGCTCTTCCGATCTGAACTGAAAGAGGTTGGAGTGAGAATCTTTGACCCTGAAAAGGTATACGGGAAAGGCAAAAAGGAAACAAAATGACGCTTATGAATTTTGCCGAATTTTTAAAGCTGTCCCGAAGGTACAATATAATACCTCTTTACAGGGAAGCCCTCGCTGACCTGGAAACGCCGCTTTCGGCATATATGAAGATAGACAATCCCGAATATTCTTTTCTTCTGGAAAGCGTCGAGGGCGGTGAAAATATAGCGAGGTATTCTTACCTTGGACGGGAACCTTTCGGCCGGGCATGGTATAAAGACGGGAAATTTTTCAGGAATTTTAAAGGCAGGGAAGATATAATAAGGACAAATGACCCTCTGGGCGAAATGCAGAAAATATTCAGAAAATACAGAGTCGCGCCGTCGCCGGGAATACCCGCCAGGGGCGGAGCTATAGGTTATATCGGCTATGATATCGCCGGGCTTTACGAAAAGACCGGCCCTTCTCCTGAAAAGGACGGGCTTAAATGGCCGGATATGTTTTTTATGTTTACCGATGTCCTCATGATTTTTGACCACGTTTCCCATAAAATACAGGTGGTAAGCAGTGTTTATATCGATAAAAATGACGGAATTAAAGAGTTGAGGAGTAAATATAATAAAGCCGTAAAAAATATAAACAGGATAATAAAAGGGCTTAAAAATCCCCTGAAGCCGAAAAGAAAAAAAACAAAAAAAATGCCTTTAAAGATTAAAAAGCACGTAAAAAAAGAAACATTCAAAAAAATGGTCAGAGATACGGTAAAGCTAATAAAAAACGGCGAGGCAATACAGGTAGTGCTTTCACAGAGGTTCAGCGCGCCTTATGCCGGCGACCCGGTCGAAATATACAGGAATTTAAGGATTATAAACCCTTCGCCGTATATGCATTTTATCCGGTTCGGAAAAAACGTGATTATAGGCTCGTCCCCCGAAGTGATGGTGAAGGCAGGGCCCGGCTCCATGACGCTCAGGCCAATAGCCGGTACGAGAAAGAGGGGGCGGGGAGAAAAAGAAGACGCTATGCTGGAAAAAGAGCTCTTATCCGATGAAAAGGAAAGGGCGGAGCATGTTATGCTCGTGGACCTGGGGAGAAACGATGTAGGGAGGGTATCAAAAACAGGAACAGTAAAAGTAAAAGAACTTATGGCAGTAGAAAAATATTCCCATGTAATGCATATAGTATCCGAAGTTTCGGGCAGCCTTAAAAAAGGTAAAGACGCTTTTGACGCCTTTAAGGCCTCGTTCCCCGCCGGTACGGTTTCGGGAGCGCCCAAAGTGAGGGCCATGCAGATAATAAACGAAAAAGAAAAAACAAAAAGGGGCCCGTATGCCGGAGCTGTTGGTTTTTTAAGCTATTCCGGGGCAATGAATATGTGCATTTCAATAAGGACAGTATATTACAGCGGGGGGAAAGTATATATGCACGCGGGGGCAGGTATAGTCGCGGATTCAAAACCGGATTTCGAGTACAAAGAAACACTGAATAAAGCGGCCGCGGTTTTTAACGCGGTAAAAAAATCCCCCGGGCCGGACGGGGTTTTATGAAAATTTTCGCGGAGGATTTTTGATGGTAATCGTTATAGACAATTACGATTCGTTTACATATAATATTGTACAGTATATAGGGGAGTTTGAGGCCCGGATCAGGGTATGCCGGAATGACGAAATAACAACTGATGAATTAAGGCGGCTGGGGCCCTCAAAAATAGTGATATCCCCGGGCCCGTCGTGGCCGGAAAACGCGGGTGTTTCAAAAAAAGTAATCAGGGAATTTATGAAGGCCACCCCCATACTGGGGGTATGCCTGGGGCACCAGTGCATTGTAGAGGAGATGGGCGGAAGTATAAAAAGGAATAATAATATTATGCACGGTAAGACATCGGAAGTTTATCATGACGGGAAAGCGGTTTATAGGGGTATAAAAAGCCCTTTTATTGCCACGAGGTATCATTCTCTTATAGCGGACAGGAAAACGCTGCCAAAAGAGCTTTATGTTTCTTCCCGGACAAAAAAAGGCGAAATAATGGGCGTGAGGCACAAAAAATACAGGGTAGAGGGGGTACAGTTCCATCCCGAATCCGTGCTGACAGAGGACGGGAAAAAAATTATAAGGAATTTTTTAAAAAAATGAAAAAATTATTGGTATTGATTACAGTGGTATTGTTGACGCAGGGGGTTTGTTCGGCTGCGGAAGAATCCGGGGCCGGCGAAGAAGGGCAGGTAAAGGCATCCGCCGCCGCGGTAAATAAAAAATCCGCTGAAGCGGACAATGAGGCGAGTACAAAAACAGCTCAAAAAGGCCCGGCTCCCGAAAGGATAATGGTTGACCCTTCCTCGGTGAAATCCATAAAGGTAACATGGGACAAAGAAGAGGAGGAAATGATTTATTACAATGTTTTCAGAAGCGTGCCCGGCGGCAATTATACAAAAATAAACAAGGAGCCTTTTGCCGAAACCGAATACGCGGACTTTTCAATAACTACTTCCACGGTTTATGAGTATAAAATTCAGGCAATAGACGCGGAAGGTAATTCCTCTTTCTCAAAAAGCAGGCAGGTTACATCGGTGGCGCTCAAACCGCCTTCCACCCCTTTTAATTTTAAAGTGTACCAGGACATAAAAAGCGTTCAGATGAAATGGGCAGCGGCTTCGGCCGGGTCTTTTGAGCTTTCGGGGTATAATGTTTACAGGGGAAAAAGCCGGGATGATTTAAAAAAGGTAAAATTTTTAAAGGCCGGTACGACAAAATACGATGACAGTGGCGTTACGCCGGCGGTTAAATATTATTACAGGATTACAGCGGTGGATACTGAGGGCAATGAGTCAGTGCCTGCGGACATAAAGGAAGTCGTGCCGTTCCCCGTACCCCGGACCGGCCTTACGCTAATGCCGACGGCTTACAGGAATAATATCTACGATAATTTCGGATTTAACGTGGACGTGTCTTTCGCTTATTTTATAGGTACTTTGTACGGGTATCATTACGATTTGATGGTGGCCAAAGCCGG
>CAZHOD010000282.1:0-3073 GCA_964534075.1 uncultured Spirochaetia bacterium | reverse complement strand
TAGGTTCGAGGGAATATTCGTTTTCTTTTTTTCCGGTATTCTTTTCTATATAATCATAAAACCCTTTTATTTCTTTTTCCTCCAGCCCGGCGTTCAGGCTGAGCATTGGCGAGCTGTGTTTTATTTTTTTCAGCTTCCCGGAGGGTTTATGCCCCACATTTTTTGTAGGGGATGTGTCTGACTCATACCGCGGAAATTCATTCTCCAGTTTCCGCAGGCGTTTAAAGAGTTTGTCATAGGCAGCGTCGGAAATAACGGGCTTTCCTTTTTCATAATAAAGGTAGTTATGATAATTTATTGCCTCTCTCAGTTTTCTTATTTCACGAAGCGCCTCTTTTTCGCTCATATCCTTTATTTTTTCGAATTTTTCCGGCACCTTCTTTTTATAATCCATTTTATGCCACTATCTCCTTTTAAAAACTTTTTTCAGTTTCGCAAGGGTATAAGTATTTATAACATCCTTTTTTTCCGCCCAACCCCTTCTTGCCTGGCCCACGCCGTATTTAATGTAATAAAGGTCCCGTGTACTGTGGGAATCCGTGTTTACTGCAATTTTTAAACCTGCTTCAACCGCGGTTTTACAGTATGTATTGTCCATATCCAGCCTCTCCGGATGGGAATTAATTTCTATAACACAGTTTTTCTTTTTTGCCTCCTTTATTATTTTTTCCATATCTATTTCATATGGGGCGCGCTGGTTTATCATCCTGCCGGTAGGGTGCGCGAGTATGTTGAAATATTTATTATCCATGGCTTTCAGGACTCTTTCTGTCTGTTTTTTGCCGGAAAGCCCGAATTTCGAATGCACCGCGCATATTGTATAATCAAGTTCCTTCAGCACGCTGTCCGGTAAATCGAGCGAGCCGTCCTCGAATATGTCCACTTCTATACTTTTCAGTATTTTTATTTTTTTTAATCTTTTGTTCAATTTGTCGATTTCATCCATCTGTTCCCTGAGCCTTTTTTCATTCAGCCCGTTCGCTACCGTAACCTTTTTGGAATGGTCCGATACCCCGTGGTATTCATAGCCTGCCTTTTCCGCGGCTTTTGCCATTTCCATAATGGTATTATGCCCGTCCGTATATGTGGAATGCGTGTGCAGGTCTCCTCTGATATCGTTTACTTTCACAAGGCGGGGAAGCTTGTCCTTTAATGAAGCCTCGATCTCCCCTCTGTTCTCCCTCAGTTCCGGAGCTATGTATTTCATGCCGAATTTCGAGTATATCCCTTTTTCGGTTTTGCCCGCAATTTGTTTTTTTCCTTTAAAAATACCGTACTCGTTTATTTTCCAGCCTTTTTTAACGCCCCTTTTCCTTATCTGTATATTGTGCTCTTTTGAGCCCGTGAAATAGTGCAAAGCAGCGCCGTAACTTTTTTTGCTCAGCACGCGCAAATCGACCTGCAGGCCCGAAACAAGAAGCACCGAAGATTTTGTCTGCCCTTTTGCTATTACTTTTTTGACATCCTCGTATTCGGCGAACCTGTCCATTATCCCGGAACCTTTTTTGCATACCGCCAGTATATCCAGGTCTCCGACTGTCTCCTTTTTTCTCCTGTAGCTGCCGGCTATTTCAAGTTCTGTGACGGATTCGCCCTTTTTAAGGTATTCATAAAGCGGAGCCGCGATTTCCTCTGCCTCTGATATTTTTATCCTGCCCCTGCTGCCTTTCACCCTTTTTATTTCTTCGAGTATATTTTTTTCGGTTTTTTCCCCGAACCCTTCGAGCCCTCTTATTTTTCCGTTTTTTGCCGCCTTTTCCAGGCCTTTGAGCGACTTTATATCCAGTTTATCATGCAGTTTCTTTACCCTTTTTCCCCCCAGGCCGGAAACATCCATTATTTCCACCAGCCCTTCGGGCACTTCCTTTTTCAAATCCTTTATCATTTTCATTTCGCCTGTTTCCACAATTTCTTTTACTTTACCCGCGAGGTCCTTTCCCATACCCTTAAGTTTTGACAGGTCCTCGCCCTGCTCTATCATTGAAACCGCGCTTTTTGAAAGGCTGTTTATTACCCTTGCCGCCTCCCTGTAGGCCCTTATCCTGAAGCTATTGGCGCCCTTTATCTCGAGGAAATCCCCGGCCCTTTCGAATTTTTTGGCTATTTCGCTGTTTCTTAAAGGCATATAATCTTCTCCTTTTTAATGGCTGTGGCCTTCGTGGCTGTTTTGTTCTTTTTGCATGGATGTTTTTTCCATTGGCTGTGAACGTATAAGGGCAAACACAATAAGTGCCGCCAAAATTATTGCCGTAACTACGGGCATTGTTTTTTTAAGTGTTTCTATTCTCATTCATGCCTCCTTTTTATAATCAAATAAATGAAAATATTTCGGTATGTATTTTTTGTTTTTTTACGCCGAGTAAGACAAGTGCATTCACAGCCGCGGATATCATGGGAGGCGGCCCGCATATATAAAACGCTTTTTCTTCGATATTTTCACCACAATATTTTTCAATAAGGTCTTTGTCAATACGCCCTTTTTCCGCGTTTTCAGCGCCGGTTGTGTCTCCAAGCACATGCACGAGTTTGAATCCGGGTATTCCGCCTTTTGCCATTTTTTCCAGTTCTTTCCTGAAAACAGCGGAATCGATGTTTTTATTAGCGTATAAAAGCACAGGTTCAACATCCGGTTTTGTATCCTTTATGTGGGAAAGCATGGACATTATGGGAGTTATACCCGCTCCGCCCGCGATGAAAACAAGTCTTTTTTCCGGGTGGAGTGTATATGAAAACCTTCCGTAAGGCGCGTCGATAACAGCTGTATCGCCGTTTTTTAACCTGCTTATTTTTGATGTAAAATCACCCATCTCCTTTATTGTCGATGTTACATAATCCTGCTGTGTGGGGCTCGATGAAATTGTGAAATGGTGCTCTTCAGAAGGCACGCCGGATTCCGAAAAAAACCTTAAAAACTGAAACTGTCCGGGTAAATGGCTGAATTTTTTGAATTTTACAGGGGCCATCTTTACTGTATGAACGCCTTCTGCTTCCTGTTTCACCTCTTTTACCCTGAATGGTTTCATCTTCAAAAGCAGGGGTTTTATAAACACATGCCAGACAAAAACCGAAGCAC
>CAZHOD010000281.1:0-3083 GCA_964534075.1 uncultured Spirochaetia bacterium | reverse complement strand
AACCTCAAAATTAAAATTTTTTTCGAATTTTTTAATCTGGTTGCGCTTTTTGGAATATTTCCTTCCCCTGAGAAAAGCAAGGCCCTCCGCTTTATAAACATAATCGTAATTGTCCCTGTCGTCTTCAACAACAAACTCTTCACCCGTCTTTTCCGCTTTTTCCAGGGCCCGGTGAGTAACGGGCTTTATAAGTATTTTTTCTCCTTTGTTTTTATAAAAGTTAAAGATGTTTTTAATACTTTCCGTGATATTTTCCGAACACAGGGGCGGAGTTATGAATTTTTCGCCTTTTTTGTCGTATTTAAAAATAAAAAAACCACCGAGGTTTGACACAGAAATATGCGCCGCTTCCCGCCAGGCAAACATTTCCGCGAAAATAAATTCAGACGCTTCCGGCGCGGCTTTCGCGAAACAATCCTCTATCGCTTTTTTATGGCTTAATTTTATGCCGGTAAATTCCGGAAATCCGGGTATTTTTTTTTCATCCATTTTCTTTTCCTTTATTTTTAATTTTGCGATTATAACATACTATATTAATAACTTACAGCCTCCGCGGAAAAATTGACGGCTTACCCCGCTTTATGTTTTTTTCCACGGCGGGCGGATTATATAAACAACCAGGGTAAAAAGCGCTATCACAAAGGCTCCGGCTGTCAGTACAGCCGGGTTTATATCCGGGTACACAATTTTTTCGATATAGTGGGCTATAAAAGCCCCTTCATAACTTTTTCCGTCGGGGCTGAAATAATTTTCAAGGGCCGTCAAAGGGCAGTATTTACCCGTAAGTTCGAGAATTGTTGTCAGCAAAATCCCGCCGAGGTGGGCCGTCCTTAATATAAACCTGTTTAAAAACCGTTTGTTTTCCGCGAAAAAAAAACCATAAAAAGTCATTATAAACCCGTATATTACGAATAATATCCACAAAAGATGAGTTCCCATAATAATGTCCGACAAAACAGAATAATTCAAACAGGCCTCCTTTTACCGGATTTTTCGCGTCACCGTAAATCTAACACAACGCATTCGCGCTGTATACATGGTTTTTACAGGCGGCGGATACCCGCTGAAAAAACATATTGAAAACAGGTTTTATTCTGATATACTTTGGTTAACCCCGGAAAATTTTTAAAATGGAAAATTTATAATTATAAAGGAGCTTATAATGAAAAAAATACTTGTAATACACGGCCCCAACCTGAATTTGCTGGGCAAAAGAGAGCCTGATGTTTACGGCAATATAGACCTTAACTCAATAAATGAAAACATGCGCAAACAGGCCGAAGAAACAGGCCTTGAGCTGAAAATCGCCCAGTCAAACCACGAGGGTGAAATAGTGGACTCCATACAGCAGGCCGCTAAATGGGCGGAATGTATTATTATAAACCCTGCCGCATACACCCACACATCCGTCGCCATAAGGGACGCCCTTTCCTCCGTCGACGTGCCCGCAATAGAGGTACATCTTTCCAACATATATAAAAGAGAGGACTTCAGGCAGAAATCCTTCGTGGCCCCCGTGGCCGCCGGCCAGATAAACGGTTTCGGGGAAAACAGCTATTACCTCGCGCTCTCGGCGGCGGCAAAACTTAAAAAATGACCGAAAAACTTCTTAAAACAACCAACCGGCTGATACTTCTTGCGCTGGTATCAGTAATAGCCCTGGCTTTTTTGTTTCCGGTGTTTTCCTATCCGTACATGGGGGTTTTTTACAAGGCACTTATAGTTTTCACCGGGTTTGTTTATGTGCTCAGCCGAAAACTGTTTAAAGAAGAAAACAGGATAGAAACACCCCTGGATGGTTTTTTCTTTTTGCTTTTTATTTTTTATATAATATCCACGGCAGGCGCCGAACACTTTGTTGTTTCATTCAACTCATGCGTTGATTTTTTTGTGCTGCTGCTTTTCTTTTACATATGTTATGACTTTTCCAGAGACCACCACACTTTACTTACAACAGTTCTGATCGCTGTTGCCTCGCTGCTTTCGGTGTATGCCATTTACCAGTATTTTTTTGGTTTTGAGGAAACACTTGCTTACCTGAAAAAAAACGGGGCTGAAAATTTCGGGGGCATAAAACTCAGGCTTGAATCAATCAGGGTTTTCGCTACTATGATATATCCCAACGCCCTCGCGGGGCTGCTCATCCTGACAATCCCGGTTGGAATAGGTTTTTTTAAAAACAAAAAAAAGTTAAGGCCACTTGCCCTTTTTGCGCTTATCCTTCTGTTCACGGCCCTGTTTCTTACAAAATCATACGGCGCTTTTATATCTCTTATTATTGCCACCTGTATAATGAGCTTTATCTCGTTCCGTTCCTCTCTTAAAAACTTCAGGCTTATTTCCGTCTTTTCGGTTGTGGCCGCCTCCCTTCTTTTCGGCGCCGTGCTTTACCTGCGCGGGACAGAAGAATTAATATCCGGCCTTCTGTCGAAAACCGAAAGTTTCGCGGATATGCTGAAACTTTCGGTGTCATATTTTTTTAAAGGCGCCGGCCCCGGCAGTTTTGAAATTATCTATAACAGCAGGCCGGCGGGCGGCCCTTATTTGAAACACGCCTATAACATTATTTTCCAGGTTGCCATCGAACTCGGGATCCCCGCGCTTATAACCATCCTCGCCGCTGTTTTTTTTACTTACCGCGCTATTGCCCGCAATTTTTATTTTTTAAGGACACCCGAATCAAAAATATACGTAATCTCGCTTTTAACCGGCTTAACCGCGTTCTTAATACACAACCTCGTTGATTTTGATATTTATAACTTTGAACTGTCGGCCGCGTTCCTTCTGGTTCTGGCGATTCTTATAAGCCAGGTTAAAATCGGCCTGCTTCAGCTCAGGAAAATAAAACTAACCTATATGCTGGGCACAAGCCCCGGCAAAAGAAGAGCGATCATACTGTACATTATCGCGGCCATAGCGGTGCTTTCAGCTGTAACCGGAGGAAAACACATACTGCCATATACAATTATCCTCATCCTTACCATAGCCGGGTTCGCCATATGGTCTGTAAGCAAAGAGGACATCCGGAGGACATCCCCGGATATACCGGTTTTTTTGCTGGCGTTGTGGTTTGTGATCGCCCT
>CAZHOD010000280.1:0-3094 GCA_964534075.1 uncultured Spirochaetia bacterium | reverse complement strand
CTAAGGCAGGGTCCAACCTCGCGAAAAACGCGGCAGGCAGGCCGACGGGCCCTGATGAATTTGAGCTTATAAGAAAAGACAAAAGGAAAATTTTTGTGGAAATTATAACCAAGCCAATTGCCATAGGCGGAAATAAATTTGTTTTGGGCACGGCCCGTGATATCACAGAAAGAAAAATACAGCAAAGAAAACTCGAACTTGACTCAAAAATACTCGATTCCGGCCTGGATTCGGTTTTTGTGCATGATTTTGACGGGAATTTTATTTATGTGAATGAGGCGGCCTACAAAACCAGGGGTTATAAAAAGGACGAGTTTATGAAAAAAAACCTCAGGGAAATCAATGTTCCGGAATTCGCGGAAAAAATAGATGAGCGCATAGAAAAAATAAAAAAACAGGGAGGCGCCATATTCAGGTCCGCGCAGTACAGAAAAGACGGGACTGTTCTTCCCGTGGAAATACATGCCCGGATTATCAGGCTCGGCAGTGAAAAGTATATTTTGAGCGTGGCCAGGGATATAAGCGAAAGAATAAGAACAGAAAAAGAAATAAACGCCAGGATAGACGAATTGAACCAGATTTTCAATACTGCGACCGACGCCATGAGGCTTGTGAGCAGGAACGGAATAGTACTTAAGGCAAACACGAAGTATTTTGAGATAATCGGTATGAAGGAAACAGATATTGTGGGCAAAAGCCACGATATATCCCCGATAGGAAAAGCCTGTGATATGGCAGGGTATGATTACAAAAAGGTACTGGCAGGAAAAGAAGTGAGAGATCATGAGATAAAGTGTGAACATAAAAACGGGGAAACCCGGTATTTCCTGCTTAACGCCTCCCCGTTTGCGGGCGGAGAAGGGGGGGTTATATGCGCGCTGGAGGGATTCAGGGACGTAACTGAAATAAAAAAAGCGCAGCAAAAGATGAAGGAAAGCTTTGAAAAAATAAAGGAACTTGACGAAATGAAAACCAATTTTATCTCAATGGTATCGCATGAGCTGAGGACACCGCTGACATCCATCAAAGGGTATATGTCGTTCCTTATAAACGGCGCCGCGGGCCCGCTTAATGAAAAACAGCTGGATTTCGCTTCGAGTATAAAACACAATATAGACAGGCTCCTCGGGCTTATAAATGACCTGCTTGACATATCGCGGATCGAAAAAGGCACGTTTTCCCTGGATATGAAAAAGAAAAATATTATTCCGGTTATAGACAACGCGGTCGAGGGGATGGAGGTTTTGGCTTTGGAAAAAAATATAAAAATAAAAAAGGAGTATAATAGGAAAAACGTCGAAATGGTTTTTGACGGCAACAGGATAGAACAGGTTGTAATAAACCTGCTTGGGAACGCGGTAAAATTTTCCCCCGGACGGGCAGTTGTGGATTTTAAGGCGGAAGAAGTGGAACGTGATAATCCGGATTTGTCCGGGAAAAAGAAAAAAGAGTTGCCTGATGCCGGAAAATACCTGAGAATATCCGTAAAAGACAGCGGGCCGGGAATGGAAAAAAACGAACTCGAAAAAATTTTTGAAAGTTTTTACCAGGTTTCGGACGCGAAAAAACCCGCTTTCAAAGGCGTAGGGCTGGGGCTTAATATAGTAAAAAAAATCGTTGAAGCGCACGGCGGCATGATCCGGGCGGAATCAGGAGGAATAGGCAGAGGCAGTACTTTTATTGTTATTTTGCCCGTTGAAAAAGAGAGGGAGGAGAAATAAAGTGTTTTACACGGGAGAAAAGCATGGTATATTGAAAAATATGCAATAAAATATAAGGAGGAATAAAATTGCAGGGAACAACAGGGAATATAAGTATTGCCGGGATGCTAAGGCTGTTGTGTAATTACAACAGGACGGGAATACTGAGGGTGAAAAGCGGGGATTTATCGGGTTTTGTCTCCGTTTATAACGGCAATATTACGCGGGCAGAGGCGGGAGGCGGGGGCCTTTCGGTAAAAGAGGCCGTTATAAAGCTGTTGCTTGTGCTTGAGGAAGGGGCGTTTTATTTCGAAGAGACCAAACCGGAACAGAATGAAAGTGAAGGGCTTTTTGTAGAGGACCTTATCATGGAAAGCGCGAGGCGCCTGCGTGAAAAGAACGCGGATGTCGATGATTATATACTGCCGGGAAACGAAGTGGCCAAAATCGGGCGCGCGGACAAAAACAGGGAGATTATGCTCCGGCTGAAAGGGGAGGAGTGGAATTTTTTGATAAGTTTTGACGGGAACGCGGATATAAACACGGTTATCAGGGAAAAAGGGTACGAGGAAAGATGGGCAAAATATATGCTTTACGGATTCTTATCCGCGGGTATGCTCAGGCGGACGCGTTTTAAACTCCCTGAGATAACGAGAATCGCGTCGGATGAGCTCGGCAATATCGGGGCAGCGATTGTGGACAGTTCGTTCACGAAGAACAGGATAGACAAAAGAAACATGGGGATGAGGGATTTTATAAATGTTTTAAACGATTTGGAGGTATCTTTTTCCCGGATAGTGGGAAAAACAAAGGCAAAAGGGGTTATACAAAAGATATGGGAAGAGACAAAATAATCCCGCGGGATGGAAGCGCGGATAATCCGGCGGGGCAATAAAAGGAGGCTGCTGTATGGAAAATTCTTTACAAATTTACAGTTATTCAGCCGCGGTTATAAGCGGGATTTTATTCTGGGCGGGTTTTCTTGTATTCGGTTTCATAGCGAAGAGGTACCATGTGGTTTTTGACAGGTCCACGTTCCACACGGTTCTTATGGCAGCGCCTTCCGGTATACTTATTTACGCTTTGCTTTTGGTATTCAGGGCGTCCTTTTTTATAAAGGACCCCGAAGCCGGCGCGGCGCTGCAGATGGCGGCGTATATATTTCTTTTTGTTTCCGCCGCGCTGTGCCTCGCGGGGATAGTGAGGTTTAAAACGCTCGTGGATGAGCTTATGAAATATAAAGGAGGAAAAAATGAATAATATAGATGTGTTTATTTATGAGGCGGGCATCCTTATCCTTGGAGCCGCGCTTTTTTATATGGGCCTGACCCTGAGGAACCTTACGAAAATTGCCGGGGAAAAAAAGGCGATATGGGTTTTTCCTTTTGTTTCGG
>CAZHOD010000279.1:0-3100 GCA_964534075.1 uncultured Spirochaetia bacterium | reverse complement strand
GCCCTTGATTTCATCGCTTAAAATTTTCTTTTCCGATATTTCATTTCTTATTTCCGGATATTTTTCTTGTATAAAGGCAATCAGCGCTTCCTCGAATTTCCCTACATCCTCAAGCTCTACGTCATCAAGGTAGCGGTTGATGCCCGCGTATATAATAACTACCTGGTCCTCGACATCATAAGGTTTATACTGCCCCTGTTTCAGCACCTCTTCCATCCTTTTCCCCAGCTGGAGCTGCTGTTCCGACGATTTATCGAGCTCCGTGCCGAATTGGGCAAAAGCTGCCAGCTCCCTGTACTGGCCAAGGTCCAGTTTTAACTTCCCGGCTACCTGTTTCATTGCCTTTATCTGGGCGTTGCCTCCGACCCTCGATACCGACAGCCCCACGTTAATGGCCGGCCTTATCCCTCCGGCAAAAAGGTTAGACTCCAGAAATATCTGCCCGTCTGTTATGGATATCACGTTAGTGGGTATATACGCGGAAATATCACCCGCCTGGGTCTCGATAATCGGAAGCGCCGTCAATGAGCCCGCGCCGTGTTTGTCATCAAGTTTCGACGCCCTTTCGAGCAGCCTGGAATGAAGGTAAAAAACATCGCCCGGGTACGCTTCCCTGCCCGGCGGCCTTTTGAGAAGCAGCGACATCTGCCTGTAAGCCACCGCGTGCTTTGAGAGGTCATCATACACACAAAGAACGTGCCCGCCGTTGTAACTAAACTCCTCGCCCATGGCGCAGCCCGCGTAAGGCGCTATATAAAGAAGCGGCGCAGGGTCGGCCGCGCTCGCCGCCACCACGATGGTATATTCCATGGCTCCGTGTTTTTCCAGCGTGTCCACGATCCTGGCAACCGTCGATTGTTTCTGTCCGATCGCCACGTATACGCATATAACATCCTTGCCTTTCTGGTTGATTATTGTATCCGTCGCGATCGCGGTTTTTCCCGTCTGCCTGTCGCCTATTATGAGCTCCCTCTGGCCCCTGCCTATGGGTATCATCGCGTCTATTGCCTTAATACCCGTCTGAAGCGGCTCGTGCACAGGCTTTCTGTCCACAACGCCGGCGGCTTTTACTTCCACTTCCCTGAAATTCTCCGTATTTATCGGGCCCTTGCCGTCTACCGGCTGCCCCAGCGGGTTCACTACCCTGCCGGCCATTTCCTTCCCCACAGGAACCGAAAGTATCCTCCCCGTCCTTTTTACCGGGTCCCCTTCCTTAATCCCTTTATCATCGCCCATAAGCACGGCGCCGACATTATCCTTTTCAAGGTTGAGCGCTACGCCGAATATACCGCCGGGAAATTCCAGCAGTTCCATGGACATGGCGTTATCCAGGCCGTATACCCTCGCTATACCGTCACCCACCTGAATGACCTGGCCAACTTCAGCCAGCTCAACTTTTGTGTCATATTTCTCTATCCGGGATTTTATGATGTTTGTAATCTCTTCGGGCTTAATCTGCATCTTTTCCTCCTTTTATATCTCTGTTATACAAAATTTATCGGTTTATTTCTTTTTGGGCCTTTTTTTCTTTGCCGCCTTTTTTTTTGCCTTCTTCTTTCCGGCCGGTTTTATTTTCTTTTCACCGGCGCGTTTTTTCTTTTTTTTGACACTCTTCTTTTTTACCGTCTTTTTCTTTTTTCCGGCTTTCTTTTTAACTGCTTTCCGCCTCGCCCTGACCGCCTTAGCGGCATGCAGGTCCTTTTTCAGAGTATTAAGGAACTGTACTACGCTGGCGTCTATAAGTTTCATCCTGTCCCTTATTATTATTCCCCCGAGTATGCCCGCGTTTACCCGGGCGTCCACCTTTATTTTTTTCTTTGAGGCGTTCTCGAGTTTTTTTACGATTTTTTCTTTTTCATTATCATCCAGCCTGTACGCTGTTTCTATTGTTATTTTTCTTATACCGAGGTGCTCATCGGCCTTTTCCGAAAAAATTCCGCATATCGGGCCAAAAAGCCCTTCCCTTTTCTTATCTATAAGAAACTTGAGAAAATTCAGCGTTACCGCGGAAACCTGTCCCTTAAAAATGCTGTCTGTTATTTCTTTCTTTTCCTGCCTGTTTATTCCGGGGTGATTTATGACCGCCCTGAACTTTTCGTCCTTATCCAGGGCCTCCTTTATAAAAACAAGCTCATCCCTCACCTCTGTTATTATTCCCGCTTTGTCCGCTATCTCAAAAAGCGCCCCGGCGTATTTCGCGGGAAGCACCAGATTAACCATTTTTGCTCCTCAATTTACGTTTTTTCCCATGTCCCTTATATGCCGGTCCACAACTTTCAGTTGTTCCTTTTTCGAAACTTTCTTTTTTATAATCTTTTCCGCGGCCAGCATTGACAGGTCTACTATATTGTTTTTCACTTCCTCTATTGCCCTTTTCTTTTCCGCCTCTATTTCTTTTTTCGCGTCCGCTATGATTTTTGCCCCTTCCTCACGGGCGTCCTCGGATATTTCCTGTTTGAGTTTATCTCCCTCAGACACCGCCCTGTTAAGCGCCTCCCTGCTTTTTTCTTCCATTTCCTCCAGTTTTTTGCCGTAATCCTCTTTCATTGCCTCTACATCCGCCTTGTCCTTTTCTATTTTATCTATTGACCCGCGGATATAATCGTCCCTTTTTTTCAGTGTGTTCTGAAGCGCCTTTATAAATAATTTCCAGACTATCGGCAGCGCTATAAGAAAAGTTATTATCTGAAGCAGAAATATGGGCATCTTTATTTCGACCATTTTATTTCCTCCTGTTTTATATGTCTTTTATACCAGAAATTTTATGATTCCGGCAGCGGGCAGGCCCGCTGCTTGATTTTATCCCAGGAAAAAACCTGAGAACGGGTTTGCGAATATCAAAATAAGCCCTATAACAAGCGCGTAAATTACGAGCGACTCGATAAAGGCCAGGCCTATAATAAGCATGGTCTGTATCTTTCCGCCCGCTTCCGGCTGTCTCGCGAGCCCTTCCGCGGCCTTGCCTGTTGCTATACCCTGTCCTACTCCGCATCCAAGCGCCGCTATGCCGACGCCAAGCGCAGCGGCAATTACGGTCATGGCGAAAAAATCAACGCTGGCTTCCGATGCCTGCTTGACACCGGCGCCCGCTTCCGCTGTT
>CAZHOD010000278.1:0-3106 GCA_964534075.1 uncultured Spirochaetia bacterium | reverse complement strand
GAAAAAGTTACATATAAGATTAAGCTGAAAAACGCCGCACTCGGTGCCCGACATAAGTCGGGCGCCCGGGCGCGGCCGGGTTTTAATATATAAAAAGTTTCTTTTAAATTAAACTATTTTTTTGTTTCAGGAAAAATCGCCTTTCATATTTCCTTTTTAAGGCATTGTTTTTTTTATTAAGGGTTAAAGACGCTGTAAAAGTTTCATTTATTTTTGTTTTTGAAAGGGTTTCAGTCTGTTTGTCTTAAACCGGGGTATCTTTACACCCTGCCTGTGCAACAAAGTGGTATTCGCGCGCGTGCACTCCGCCCCGGGCGTCAGTAAAATTCGGCCTGCGTGTATTATTCGCCACTTGCCTGTTTTTGTAGGGGCTTCTGACAAATCAAAACAGGGCAGGTAATAACGAAAATTCAGCCAAATTTGACAAGCAACACGGTTTTTATTCTTGACATTACAGAGGAATAAATATATCATAATTAAAACAATATAAAATGAGGTTACAATGGGATTAAAGCATAAAGAATTTATATTATCCCTGTTTTTATGCGTATTTTTTATACTGCCCGTATTTTCTGCCGGGGAAGACAAGGGGAATAAACCTGTTTATAAAAATGTCATATTTTATGTCATGGAGGACAGTAATTCCCTGTTTCAAATCGGTGTAATGGAAGAGGGCGGCGGCAATAAGCGCCTGCTTACCGACGGAGGAAATAACTGGTGCCCTTCTGTTTCGCCGGACGGCGAAAAAATAGCCTTTTACTCGGATCACAGCGGTTACGCCAATTTGTGGTTAATGAATGTTGACGGTTCTTCCCAAAAACAGCTGACCTTTAACAGGGAGGATATTATAAGAATTGACTTAAGGAACCGCGGGCAGATACAATGGAACAAGGAAAGCAATACCGTTTATTTCCTGAAAAAAGGCGACATATGGACAACTGACAAAAACGGGCTCTCTCCTTCCGCCATGACCGGGCACCACGACATTACGAGTTTTAAATTTTCCCCGGAAAAAAACAGGATATTATTTTCAAGAGAGGTAACAAAAAGGCACAACGGAATATGGAGCATGGAAGCGGCCGGGATAAACCCAAAACAAATAGTTAAAAGCGTAATAGCAAACCCGGCGTTTGACTGGGGGGATGACAATGTTTTTGTTTATTATTATGACGGCGCTTTATGTACGCTGACCTATTACGGCGCGGATAAAAAAACCATAAGGCCTGTTTCTTTTACTGACAACGGCGTTGCCTGGAGCAAAGCAAACGATGACAGGAATAAAAATTTTATCGCTTTTATAGACGATACGGACGGAAAACCTAATATATGGGCGGCAAAGCCCGATAATACGGGCCTGAAGCAGGTTACTGAAGACGGGGGCCACAGCCCGTTTTGGGCCACCGGAGGGAAGTCTCTTTTATTCGTTGAAGGGAATGATATATACGCGTACAGCATGGATAGCGGTAAAAAAAACAGGCTGACGTATTATTTCAGGTCTTTTTACCCGGTGTATACCGAAATAAAAATAAGAGACAGGGTATCGGAATAAATGAGTAAATTTATTAAAATACATAAAGCGGCGGTTATCGCGCTTACTGTTTTTGTTATGTTTTCATTTTCTTTGCTGACGGGCTGTAAAAAAGAAGAGGAACCGCCTCCCCCTACCCCGACACCGACCCATACACCCGTTCCGAAAATAGAGCGCATAGTATACGCTTACAACGGGAATTTACACTGGATGGAAACCGACGGCAAAGGAAGGCGCGCTATTTTTTCCGGCGAGGGCTCTAAATGGTATCCTTCCGCCTCACCCGGCGGGTGGTATATAATGTTCTGGATGCAGACCATGAAAAGTTATAACCTCTGGCTGGGAAGCTTAAAAACCCGGTCATACCACCAGGTTACGTTTGACCGGGACTCACTTGAGGGCGAGATACAAAATTTTAAAACCAATAACGCGGTTTCATGGTCAGAAGATTCCTCTTATGTTGTTTATTCCAGGAACAGGGATATATGGAAAATGACAAGAGAAGGGTTTAACCAGGTCGCGCTTACTAACAGCCATGACAGCATTTCCCCTTCCCTTTCAAAGGGCGGAAAAGTTGTCTACGCGAGAATCGAGGGGCCGCGTACTCATAATTTATACATAAAAAGCATGGGCGCGAAAGAGGATACAAGCCTGACCGATTTTGAGGGAAAAAAAGCCGGGTCCCCGTGTTTTTCCCCGGACGGAAACAGGGTTGTTTTTACCCTCAGCGACAGTGAGAACGTGGATATATGGATGGTTGATATTAATACAAAAAAAAGTGAACCATTAACCTTTGACGGAAAGAGCCACTCCCCTTCTTTTTCTTACAGCGGCGATAAAATTATATTTTCGAGCAACGTTCATAATAAATACCGGCCCGATATCTGGATAATGAATATTGACAAGACAAACAGGAAAAAACTGACTGAAAACGGCGGTGTTTCGCCTTCATGGCTCAGGAGGGTATTGGAGAAAAAGCCCACACCCACACCCGAAATTGAAAAAGAAGAACCAGTTGAACCCACGAAGGAAGGTTATAAGGCAGAAGAGGTGCCGGTGGAGACAACAACTCCCCTTCCCGCTGAAACGGTCGAAGTTTACGAGGACCTTTCTGTTACAGTCGTTAAACAGGGCGATGAGCTTTTATTTTATCCGGTAATTCATTTTGATTCGGCGTACGCGAATATAAAACAGGAATATTACGGGGTACTCGATGATATGATGAAAATTATAAAAAGGTATGAATCCCCTATTATAATATCAGGGCATACAGACGATGTTCCCATATCTACTGAGCGCTTCCCTTCAAATTACGAGCTTTCAGTCGCCAGGGCGCAGGCAGTCAAAGGCTATCTCGTGAGTAAACACGGTATTGAGCCGGGAAGGATAAGCGTTGAAGGCTATAACGCGGACAGGCCCATAGTGCCCAATAACTCGCCGGAAAACAGGTACAAAAACAGGCGGGCCGAGGTTTACCTTGAAATCATAAAGGCAGAGCAGGAAAAAGCAGAGGCAGAAACCGGCGAACCAAAGGCAAAGGAAGAAAAGCCGGCTGTCACTCCCGCCCCAAAAGTAAAA
>CAZHOD010000277.1:0-3113 GCA_964534075.1 uncultured Spirochaetia bacterium | reverse complement strand
ACAACAGGCGCCACCGAGCAGGCGGAAAATATAGTGAACAGCATGCCCGGGATTAAAAATACATATGTGATTACAGGCGGGTACTGGAAAAAAAGTAACATATATGATAAAGCAAATGAGAGTTCCATATTCATAGAGTTGGTTGAAAAGAATAAAAGGCCTGTTTCCACGCCAAAGTTTGTAAAAAAACTTCAAAAAAGGTTTAAAGAAGAAAAAATCCCCGGAGCCAGGATAAAAGTAATGAGATCGAAAATCAAGGGAATAAAAAAAACATCAGATTCTGATATTGACATACAGGTAAAAGGCCCGGAGCTTGTGAAACTAAAGGAAGTTACAGGAAAAATATCCGGGATTGTAAAAAAAGTAAAGGGAATTGTCAACCCGGACATTGCGCCGGATTTTGAAAAACCCGAGATTCACATAAAGCTGAAGAGGAAAAAAATAAAAGACCTTGGATTAAACGCGAAAAAGACATCGGATTTTTTAAAAGCAGCTGTCGACGGAATCATAGCCGGGCAGTATACAGACACCAAAGTTAACACGGATTATGACATCAGGGTGCTTGTTGACCCGGCAAAAATGATGACATTAAATGATATAAAAAGAATAAAAATACTCACTGCTTCAGGCGCTTCTGTGAATCTTTCAGATATTGCCGAAATAACGGCTTCTACTGGGCCGGTAAGCATAACAAGGGAAGACCAGGTGAGGATGGCTTCTGTAACAGCTGATGTATCAGGAAGGAATGTGGGAAAAGTGACGGATGAGATAAGGGAAAAGCTGAAAGATTTTAGCCTGCCCGAGGGTTATAACATAACTTACGGCGGCGAGGAACAGGCTGCGGCGGAGTCAAACAAAAAACTGCTGATAGTTATCATACTGGCAATAATACTTGTTTATTCGGTCATGGCTGTTCAGTATGATTCGCTTTTAGACCCGCTTATTATAATGCTTGCCGTGCCGCTTTCTATAATAGGCGCGTTTTTTACTTTATTTATTACAGGTACCCCGTTTGGGACAACGGTTTTCCTGGGTTTAATTCTCCTGGTCGGTATAGTAATAAATAACGCGATTGTTCTCGTGGAGTTTATAAATAATTTCAGGAAAAACGAGGGCTTAAGTGTAAGGGGCTCGGTTGTAAAGGCAGGAAGCGTGCGCTTAAAGCCTATCATGATGACAACCCTCGCGGCCATTATGGGCATGCTGCCTATTGCCATGGGATGGGGAGAAGGGCTTGAGATGTTAAAACCTCTTGCTTTGACAGTGCTTGGCGGGCTGTTTGTCGGAGCGTTTTTAACGCTTTTTGTCATACCCGTACTGTATTCATATACTTATGAAAATATAATTAGAAAAAGGCAATAAAAGCCGTTTTTCCCTGCGGGAGTTAATTAATGTTACGGAGCAGCATTGATGATTTTCTGAAACTGTTTCTCGGGCGTTCCGGCATCACTAAAAAAAATTATAAAAATATTGTAATATAATTTTTTCATGGTAATATATGCCGGTCAGTGCATATACGTATATAATAAACGGTTTAAAAGGTGATTATGGAGTTAATGCTGATTCTAACATTTCTGCTGGTTGCGGCCTCATTTACGGCTGACGCCGGAAAAACGGTAAACGGCGCCGCAAAAGGCTTAAAAATGTTTCTTGTAATACTGCCGTCATTTATTGTTGTTATTATTTTTGTCAGTGTTTTTCTTTACTTTTTTCCTGAAGAAACGCTGGCTGAAACACTGGGGAAAAACGCGGGGCCCGCGGGCTTTTTTACCGCGGCATTGCTGGGATCAGTTTCGCTTATTCCCGGATTTATCGCATATCCGCTGTCAGGTATTATGATACAAAACGGAGTGAGTTATAAGATTATAGCAGTATTTATTACGACCCTGATGATGGTAGGTGTTTTTACGTTTCCTCTGGAATCAAAATATTTTGGATGGAAAGCGGCTCTTACAAGAAACGCGCTGAGTTTCACAGGCGCGATGCTGATTGGTTTTATCATGGGGCTGTTTTTATGAAGAAAACCAGCCTGCCGGAAATTATTGGGATTGCAGCTTTTGCTGTATTCGTTCTTGTTTCTCATACAGCCGGCTTTAAACCGGGGCAGGTAATCAGCGGGAATTTTTGGGATTTTTTTACTGAAATGATGATTTTTCTTCCCGCGATGTTTGTCCTTATCGGGCTCTTTGACGTATGGTTCCCAAAAGAGGCGGTTGAAAAGCACGTAGGCAAAGAAGCAGGGATAAGAGGAATACTTTGGATTATACTGCTGGCCACTTTGCAGGCAGGGTCGCTTTACGGAGCTTTCCCGGTGGCGTACATGCTGTGGAAAAAGGGCGCGGGTGTCAGAAATGTGTTTATTTATCTTGGGGCGTTTTCATCGCTTAAAATCCCCATGCTGATGTTTGAAATAGGATTTCTGGGGCTGAAGTTTTCACTGCTCAGGGCAATAATCACATTGCCGGTTTTTATTATAATAGGATTTATTATGGAATCTATGTTTGATAAAAAATTTGAGATGCGAAAATCACAGTAAAGGAGCGGAAAATGTTTAAAACAGAAATCAGCAGGCATGTAAAATTTACGGACAACGGCCCGGCAACGGATGTTTTTTATGACGCGGGCGCGTTAAAAGCGCAGGTGGTATGCCTTAAAGCGGGTGAGGAAATACCGCCGTGCAAGATGGAAAATGACGTGTTTTTTTATATTTGTGAAGGCTTAGGAACTATAATTGAAGATGAAGCTGTGGAAAAAATCAGCCCCGGAGCGGCAGCGGTGATTCCAAAAGAAGCCGGCACAAGGAGTATTAAGGCGGAAACGGACATGGTAATACTTGCTGTACAGGGAAAACAATAAAAAATATATTGATTTTTTGACATGAACCCCAAAACCGGATTGATTGACGATGTATTTTCTGTGTGTTACATTTATATTGAGGGTAATTTGAATATTTTGGAAATATTTTATGCGGTTTTTCAGGGTAAAAATATTTTGTTTTTAACGCTTTCAGCCGGTATTTTTATAATTTACAGCGGATGCTCTGAATTAAAAACACCTGCAAACCCGGAAAGCAATAAATATGAATCGGCGTTGTTTTTTGGTTTTTAAACCCG
>CAZHOD010000276.1:0-3114 GCA_964534075.1 uncultured Spirochaetia bacterium | reverse complement strand
CTTTTTCATACGCCAAAGACTCGTGTGAAAAAAAAGTTTTATGTATATTCTTGATGACTCCGGAATAAGAGCCGATTTCTATCTGGCTTTTGTAAGGATAGATGTAATTGAACCAGAATTTTATAAAATTGTCACTTACCCGGTATATGCCTTTTTTTGATTTCGCCGGGTTACTTTCGGTCACAGGGTATTCCCTTTCTGTAAACTGCAGGTTTTCCAGGACGTTTATGTATTTGGTCAGCAGGCTCTTTTCAAGGCCTGTGGATGAGGCTATTTCGCCAAATCTTGTTTTTCCCAGGGCCATGGCCCTTAATATTTCAAAATAATACCTTGGCTGCCGTAATTCCTCTTTGAGTAGGAATTCCGGCTCATTATGGAGGTATTTATCCGGAGGGAATACGCTTTTGACTGCGTTTTCAGCGGGTGACAGTTTCGGGTTCATCCGGTTCAGATAAGCGGGCATACCTCCGGCCATAGCGTAGATACGAAGGCATTGTTCAAATGATGACCGGGGATAGAATTTTTTGCTTTCGCAAAAGGACATTGGTTTGACCGCGATTTGCGCGGTGCGTCTTCCAAACAGGGGGGATTTGTGCGACAGTACTTCAGATTCCATCATGGATATACTGGATCCCGAAAGGATTAAAAGGACTTTTGATTTTTTAAGATATTCATCCCAGCCTTTTTGAAAAAGGGAGGGTATTGACTTATCGGATTCTATAAGGTAAGGAAATTCATCGATTGCGAAAACAAAGGGTTTTACGCACTTATTTTTCAGATAACGAAAAACCTGCAGCCAGTCGCCAAAGCCTCTTTCCAGGATGAAAGGGTCATTAAAGTGTTCTCCCAGAAGAAGTGACACCTCTCTTAACTGCGCGGCGGACGGCCTCTTGTCAGATAAAAAATACACTCCCGGCCGGCGTTTTAAAAATTGTTTTATCAATTCTGTTTTCCCGACCCGCCTTTTGCCGTAAACTACGGCAAAACCCGCGCGATTGTTTTCACGGGCGTTGTTTAACGCGGCCAGTTCCTTTTCCCTGTTTATAAAACGCATATTTTATCCTCCGTAAGACAAATATAATAATTACGAGTATAATACTTTAGAGTATTATGTTTGTCAAGTGTGAATTCCAGCAGCCAAATACCGGTCAAATTCCTCCCACATAGCAATTGTTTTTGTAGGGGCGCCCGGGGAGCCCACATGGGGGCCCTTATAAAGACACAAAAATGATATATTGATGGATTTGTCTCTGCAAGGGCGTGTTTATAACCACCCCGAAGATAAGAACAGCAACAGATTGTTTCCTGCAAAAAAATTCAATTTTATAATTAAAAGGGTATAGGTAGATGGTTATTTATATTTTCTGATATTTCTCGCCAGGCTGTCCATTTCCGCGACAAACAGGCTTTTTTCTTTTTTGTTCAAACTTTTCAATATTTTTTTGACCTTTTTATTGTATGAAACTTTTGTTGGGTTGTCATTTTTATCCCTAAATTTGAAAAATTTGTATAATGGGGATTCAAGTATGCCCGCGATTCTTTCCAGGGTAGCAAGCGAAGGGCTTTCTTTGCCGTTTTCAATTCTTGACAAAAAATGAGGTGAAATATTTACTGCCGAGGAAAGCTCTTCCTGGGTAAATCCCGCTTTTTTCCTTAATGACTTAATTTTTGCGCCGAGATTTTTTCTTAAACTCATTATTTAACTACCTCCGATTTTGATAAAAATAATACTATGAAATCCATTTTTTTGGTATGCAGTTATACACATATAAATAAACTTGACATAATACATACACCATGATAAATTATTCTATGAGGCGGGAGTTCTATAGTAGGTTTGTTTAAAAGGCTATTTAAATAAAAACAAATACATAATTTAAATAATTAAGTAATCTCAATCAAGGGGCGGTGATTATATGGTGAGAGGAAGAAAATATGTAAAAATAATCAGTGTTTTTCTTTTGTTTTTTGTACTGGGTATGCGGGGAATAAATTTAAATGTATATGGATTTGATACAAAATTGGGAATAGGTTATTCATTAATAAGCGTTAATGATATTGATGAGCAACAGGGGGCGTATCTACTCTCGTGCGGAATTATCCACAAAATATTGCCGATCATCTTTATTGAGGCTCAATTTGATTATAATATTTATACGCTGTCTGCTGAAGGATATAATGAAACAATAACATATGATAGCAGCTGTTATACCATGGCGGGAGGGCTGGGGCTTGCGCCGGTACGTAACGAAAGATTTTCATTCTATTTTGTAGCAGGAGGGGCTTATATTATTTCTGAATCAGCAGAAATCGTAAATAATTACTATTCGGGCTATGGTTATATAAATAGTTTTGAACAGAAAAACACTTCCGGGATAGCGCCATATATTAAAATTGGCCTCGGGTTTTTGAATCATATTAAACCGGGTGTGATTTCTATGGAGGCAAAATATGTCATGGGGGACAAAGATAATAGCCCTGAAGTCATTAGCTTCGGTCTTAATTACTATTTCAATATTATGAAGAACGACAAAGAATTTGATGTAATCGTAACAGGTAAGGAAAAAATCAAAAAAGAAAAACAAAGAATTGTTGAAATGGAACTGCGCAGAAAAAGAGAATACGCAAAATCTCTGTACGACCAGGCGGAATCTTATTTCGGCGAAGGACGTTACGGGAAAGCCATACATAGCTACAAAAAGGCCATGGACGAATATGATTATTTAGATAAAAATAATAAGGTGCTGAAAAAATGTGAAAACAGAATTTCGCAAATAGCCAGAAGGTACTATAATTACGGTAAAAAATACTACGATATTAAAGATTATAAAAAAGCAATAAATATGTTTGAATTTATCATAGACAAACAACTTGTGGATGATTATCTGTTTGTTAAAAAGCCGTTTTTGAAGGATATGATGGATGAAATGGCGATATATTTTATGAGTGATGAAATAAACAAACCAAAAGGGGCCAAGATATGCCATGAAATAATAGATAATTTTTCTGAATTTGACAACGACGGATTAAAGGAAAAATTAGCGGGCTATTATTATAACCAGGCAACTAAAGCAAATACACTTGAAAAAAAGAGGGAGCTTTTGCAAGAAGTAA
>CAZHOD010000275.1:0-3114 GCA_964534075.1 uncultured Spirochaetia bacterium | reverse complement strand
ACACACTTGACAGAACCCAGCTCAATAAAAGTAACTTTGTATTCGCCGGTTTTTTTTTGTTTTGACGTTTCTGCGGCGCCGCCTGAAGCCTTTTCGCCGCTGTTAAGCCTGGCAGGCGCCGGGCTGTCTGCCCCTGCCCGCTGTTTACTTTCTTTTTTGCCTTCATTCCCGCAGCCTGCGGCCAACATAAGCATAAAAACGAAAACAACGAATTTTTTCATTTTTTTCCTCCTATAATCCAAGCATTTTTTTTACTTCCTCTTCTGTCGGTACTTTACCCGCCATCACAACTTTCCCGTCTACCGCGACTCCGGGCGTCATCATGACATTATATTTCATTATCTCGCTGATTTCTTTTACCTTAACCACTTCCGCGCCTGCCCCGCTTTCATCCACAACTTTCTTTACTATTTCCTCTGTTTTAATACATTTCGGGCAGCCTGTGCCAAGAATAGCTATCTTCATAACACGTTCCTCCTTTTTATCTTTTTTTTGACATGAGTTCCTTCGCGAGCGAACATGACACAATCTGATTGTTTTTTCTCAATGACAGCCGTTTTTTCAGCCTCCTCAAATCCTCGTCAAATACTTTTGCTTCCAGCCCTTCTATAAACCCGGATATATCCACAGGGGCTTCTTTTGCCGCAGAATATAATACCCACCTGCCGTTTTTATTTTCCTTTAAGAGCCCCGCGTTTTCAAGTACGTGAAGATGCTTTGAAATATTGTACTGGTTTCCCTGTACCGCGTCTACCAGCTCGCAGACCGCAATTTCTTTTTTTACCCTGTTTAAAAGATGAAAAAGCCGCAGCCTTGTTTCGTTGGATAACGCCCGGAAAACTCCGGTTATTTGTTTCATTTAACGCTCCTTTTATCCATAAATTTTGCCTCTACGTCAGCATTTGCCGCCGCAGCCGCACCCGCCGCCCGCGGGGCGCGAAGACTGTTTTTCGATTTTTTCTCCGGTTTCAATCAGCGCGCATATTTTGTCAAATGCTTCATTTACGGTTTCATCTGATACGCCTGTTTCCCCCTTTTTATATCCAAGCTCTGTTATCACAAAACTATCGCAGGAACCCCCCCTGTTTTCCATGGCTTTTTTTCCGCACCTGATTTGGCACCCGTCAATTACAACAACCTTTTTTGATTCTTTTGCGCCTTTTACGAAGTTCTGTAAATCCGCGCCTACACCGGCAAGGCAGTACATGTTCCCTTTTCCCGCCACAGAGAGCATCCTTGCCGCCCTGTCGCTGATAAGCCCGACATCCGCAGCTCCTGAGCACGCGCAAATAATAATGTCATTTGAGCTTCCGCAGCAATCACTCATAACTCATCCTCCTTTTAAAATAAATATCCATATGCCATGCCTGACACCGTTGCCATCACGACAACAAGGACAATATATACAGCTGTTTTTTTAAAGCCCATTACACTGTTTATTACCATCATGTTGGGCAGGCTGAGCGCCGGCCCCGCAAGTAAAAGCGCGAGCGCCGGGCCCTTTCCCATGCCCGCGCCTATAAGGCCCTGCAGAATGGGAACCTCGGTTAAAGTCGCGAAATACATAAGCGCCCCGGCTACAGAGGCGAATAAATTTGCCTGTATCGAATTGCCGCCAACAAGCGATACTATCCAGTTTTCAGGAATCAAAGCAGGATGGCCGGGCCTGCCGAGCAGGAAACCCGCGGCCAATACCCCTATAAATAAAAGCGGCAGTATCTGGACAGCAAAGCCCCGGCTTTCTTTTCCCCATTCATTTCTTTCTTCCTTATTAAACCAGCCGAACACCATAAACCCAAGAACAACAATCAATATTCCGGATATTATCCATTTCGCCTTATATACCATGTTCCAGGCAGCCATGCTTTCATCTTTTCCCCAGTTAAGGGAAACAAGAATCGCGATCATTACAAAAAAATATGAAACAAGCTTCCACGCCGGCTTGCCCGCGCCTGCTGATTCCGCGCTGACAAATTCTCCGAGCCGTTTTTCCTCGGCCTTTCTGAATATCAGCTGCATGAGCAGGCCGATAACCACCGCAAAAACAACCGCGCCCACAACGCGTGCCAAGCCGAGCTCAAAACCCAGGACCCTCGCGGTCAGAATAATTGCCAGTACATTTATGGCCGGGCCTGAATATAAAAAAGCGGTTGCCGGCCCTATCCCCGCCCCTCTTTTATATATGCCGGCGAACAACGGGAGCACGGTGCATGAGCAAACTGCCAGCACTGTCCCTGATACAGCGGAAACAGCGTAAGCAATTACCTTATTTGCTTTTGCCCCAAGATATTTCAGCACTGCCTCGCTTTTCACAAATACCGAGATAGCGCCCGCTATTAAAAACGCGGGTATAAGGCACAGCAATACGTGCTGCCTCGCGTAATCCTGCGTCATATGCAGCGCTTCCATTACAGCGGTTTTAAGCTTTGCCGCATCCAGCGGCGCAAAATAAAAAACCAGAAATACCGCCGCTATATAAAACAACTTTTTCTTTTCGCTCATTTTAATCTCCTCGATAGATGCTTATATGCGCCAACAGGCATATAATAGCAAAAAAAAAATTATTTGTCAATCAATATTAATCAAATTCGCCGTTTAAAACAATCAGGCAATAGGGCAATAAAACAGCAGGACAAAACACGCACATTATTTTCGGGGAAACGCATTTATGCATTCTGAACATCAGCGGAACGCGTACTCGCTTTCAGCCCGGAGCACAAGCAAATACGCTTTTTACAACGCCGAACAGAACCGACTTTTGCCCATACGGGTGCGGGGTGATTGTTACAATTACTATTTCCCCTTTTGTCTTCCCATAATAAAAAAATATCCTGTAAGCGGCAGGTGTATTTTGCTCCGCGTATGCCTCAAAAACCTTTTCACTATCAGGCCCTTTTAATGAAGTAAACTCATGTGCCTGAAGGCCCGGATGCCGGGGATTATTTTTAAGGTATTTCAGAGTTTTTTTAACTGTTTTATATCTTTTTCTAAGACTTGAACTGTTTTGTTAACGTTCTTAAATTTTCTTCCGCTGTCAACATAAATTTAAAGAAATATGCAATACCTCAGTTACGGTAGGGGTATTATGGCTTTTGTAACCGCAGCCTTTCATGT
>CAZHOD010000274.1:0-3114 GCA_964534075.1 uncultured Spirochaetia bacterium | reverse complement strand
GTTCTACGTAAGTAGGAGGCCTGCCCAGTATTTTTAGTATATTTTCGTACTCATCCTGTTTGAATCCGTGCCTGTCTATTATTTCCGGCGTAATTTCAGCCGGCGGTATCATCTCTTTGCTGCCTGTTTTTACTTTCTTTTTTCCGCGTTTTTTTGTTTTATTCAGCTGTTTTTTCCGGGTTTTCTTTTTTATCGCCTTTTTCACTTTTTTCCCGCCGTTTTTTTATTTTTTACATAATTAATAAGCGACTCAAAAATAAGCCTGCCGTCGCTTGACCCCAGTTCATTTATCATTGACCTTTCGGGATGCGGCATCATTCCTAAAATATTTGATTTTTTATTAAGTATACCGGCTATATTGTACATCGAACCATTGGGATTAGACTCCGTGTTCACATTGCCTTTTTCATCGCAGTACCGGAAGGCTATTCTGTCGTTTTTTATAAGGGCGTTCAGGTTTTTATCGCCGCAGAAATAATTACCCTCGTTGTGCGCTATGGGAATCCTTAAAACCTGCCCGTACTTCAGGCCAAAAGTAAAAGGAGTATTGGTATTTTCCACCCGTATATTTACGTATTTACAGATGAATTTAAGATTGGTGTTCATTAGCATTGCCCCGGGCAGAAGGCCCGCCTCGAGCAGTATCTGGAACCCGTTGCAGATACCAATTATAAATTTATCTTTCCTCGCAGCGAACTCCCGGGCCTTATCCATCACGCCGGAAAACCTGGCTATCGCGCCTGTCCTCAGGTAATCCCCGTATGAAAAGCCCCCGGGTATGATAATTGTGTCGTATTTCATGACTGCTTTTGAGTCGTGCCATATATATTCCGCTTCCTGCCCCAGCGTGTCTTTCACTGCCCGGTAACAGTCCGCGTCGCAATTTGAGCCTGGAAAAACAATAATTCCGAATTTCAATTCACAATTCTCCTGTTATTCGGCGGAAAAGCCGAAATCATTCGATATCAAAGGTGTATTTCTCTATATTTGGATTGGCCAGCAGTTTATCGCATATTTCATCTATTTCTTTTTTCAACTTCTTTTTATCCCCGCTGTTTGTCTCTATTTCTATGAATTTTCCCATTCTTACTTCCTTTATATCCTTGTATCCCATCTTATCAAGCGCTTTTTCCACTGTTTTTCCCTGAGGGTCCAGTACCCCGTCTTTTAATGTAACGTATATCTTTACTTTCGCCACTGCCGCACCTCGCATTCAATAATGAAAAACAATTTGTATTATATAAAGAAACTACTTATTTTACAACCAAAAATATCACCGCCAAAAATATCACCGCACAGTAATACCTCTGTTACGGGAGGGGTATTATGGCTTTTGTAACCGCAGCCTTTCCTGTCAGCCGACTTGTCCGCCATAGCCTGAAAGGCGGAGGCGGAAGCTTTAGCGAAGGTTGTGGCTTCGTGCCTTTAACTACCGCAACCTGAAAGGTTGCGCCTACAAAGACCGAAATGCGCCACCATAACTGAGGCGTTACACCGCGCATTGGGCGCCTGTCACCGGATGCGCAGCCCAAGCCACAAAACGATTATAAACCGTTCCCTCCAGAGGCACAAAAATAACATATTGGAAAATTTGTTTTTGTAGCGGCGGCCCTGTGCCTGTGCCGTATCTTTGCCAAACCACTTCGCGGGGAACAGGCATGCCTGTTCCCCGCGGCTGAACGGGCCCGCGCCTGTCAGAAAAACCCCGCAAAATACAAAAAATTAAATACCAAAACGTCCGCGAACCGTTCCCCGCAACCGCGCCGCCTTTTTTATTTTTCTTTCGGCGGCAGTAAATCATCAAAAGACTCTTTATTTTTCTTGTCCTGCTTTTTTTTCTTCACTTTTTTTATGTTTATATAACTTATAATAAAAATACTGGCTATAAAAAAAACCATCCCAAAAAGAAGCATAACGTACGGGTCAGTTTTAAATACAACGCCCGCTATAACCGCGCCGGCCATTATTGCCGCGAAAACAACAAGAGCGGCGTTCATCATCCCGTATTTTTTAATGTAGGAAATAAAGCCGCCGGATGGTTTCTCTTCAGCTTTCGGCCCCCCGCCTGCTTCTTTTTTGAAATATTTTATATTATCTATTATTTTTATGAACTTTTCCGCAAACTCAGGAGCAATCCGGTTCCCCGACTTTTCATACCATGCCTTAAGGTCGCCAAGCCTGTTGTATTTGTCGTATATGGATATCAGAAGATTGTGTACATGCTCGTTATAAAAATTGCATTTCAAAGCCTTAAAATATATCCCGGCCGCCCTTTTATCCCCTTTTTTATTGTAAGCGTTGCCGAGTTTTATGTAAATTTCCTCGCTGCCTCCCGTAATCTGCAGGGCTTTTTCATAAAAACCCACAGCCGCTCCCCCCCTCTCGTCCTCCATCGCGCCGTCCCCTTTTAAAACCAGTTTCTCGTATTCCTTCTCTTTATTTATTTCTTTCCCGCAAAGGGGGCAAAACGAAGACTCGTTCTCAATTTCAACGCCGCAATGTGGGCATATCATCCGCAAACTCCTTTGAAGTTATAACCGGCCCTCTGAATATATTTTTCTGTATTTTTAGTTTTTATTTATACGGGCTGGGAAAAACAGTAAACCTTATGTCAATATAACCGAGCCAGGCATACCCGCCGGGATAATGAAAATACCCGACATTGAAACTTATGAACCGGTCTATATGTGTATTAATCATATAATAATCCGGCATCAGCGCGTTGGGGTTGCCTTCTATCGGCACAAGATATTCCACCTTGATGCTCATTTTATCTACCAGGGGCGAACTTATCCCCAGAAAATAGGCGTTGTTGGAGTCCTTTATTTTCTGAAGGTTCCCCGCGCTCCCTCCCCGGGATTTCAGGTCCGCTGCCTCGGCCTCTGAAACTATATAATCCGAAAGATAGGACATATATTTTGTCTGGGTCGCGTTTGTAACCGGCGAGTACATATACCCACCGTGAACCGCTATATCTTTATATACCGTTTTGGACGCTACGGCGTAAAGCCCGTACATCTGGTTTATTGTTGACTCATTTGTGAATTGCTGGGAAACGCCCGTTGTATCGGAATTTCCTATGAATTCCTGAATAAGTATGCTGAATGTACCGCC
>CAZHOD010000273.1:0-3121 GCA_964534075.1 uncultured Spirochaetia bacterium | reverse complement strand
ACTACAGCGATTATTTCGCCGTATTTTATTTTGTCCCCGTCCTTTTTTTTACAGGTCATTCTGATATTTTTATCCAGTTTCTGAAAAACCCTCTTTACTATCGGCAGCCCGCAGACAATGCCGTTTCCCTTCGCCATAAAAGAGCCCTTAACGGCCGCCCCCCCGGGTATTATGAGCCCGGTGGTAACGTCTCCTTTTCCGACATCCTCGGAAAGAGCCAGGCTTATTATTGAATCCACTTCTTTTTTGTACTGCCTCAATATATTTTTCATAAGCCTCCCTTTACTTTACTCCGTTTATTTTCTCCAGCATGTCCAGTATTTCCGCTGATTTACCTATTATATCCATGTTCTTTTGCGCTTTTATTTTCTCGGTTTCCACCACTTTTTCCGGCGCGTTTTTGACAAATTTTTCGTTCGCGAGTTTTTTTTCTATACTTTCGTTGAATTTCTTGTGTTTGTCTATTTTTGCCCGCAAGGCCCCGGCCTGTTTACTGATATCGACCACGCCGTTGGTGTCAAACCCTATAAAACCGCACCCTTCCTTTTTGCCGATAACAGTTTTCGGGTATCTGCCGGAAAAATCAAAACTTTCGGCTCCGGCAAGCGGCCTTATAAAATCAAGGTTTTCACTTACGGCATTTTTTGCCGCCTCATCCGCGAGCCCGCAGTACACCTTAACCGCCGCGCCGGGGGCCACGGAAAGCTCGCCCCGAAGGTTCCTTATATGGTATATTACTTCCATGATCCTGTCCATATCCGTTGTGTCCGCCTCGAACCCGCTTTCGGTTACCGGCCAGCTTTCCATCATTATCGACTCTTTTTTTCCTTTAACAGGCAGGTTAAGGTAAATTTCCTCGGTTATAAACGGAATTATTGTATGCATCATTATAAGGCTTTCTTTGAGCACTTTCGCCAGTACATTTTTTACGCTAACCGCGTAGGATGATTTTTTATCGTAAAGTTCGGGTTTGGATATTTCCAGGTACCAGTCGCAGAAAACATGCCAGAAAAAATCATACAAAGAAAGAGCTGTGCCGGAAAACTCGTATTTTTCCATATCCGAGGTTACCTTCTTTTTCAGCTTTGAAAATTCCGAAAGTATCCAGCGCTCCGGCAGGCGCAGCCCTTCCGGGCTTATCTTTTTTTCCTCAAACCCTTCTATATTCATTATAACAAACTTCGCGGCGTTCCATATTTTGTTCATAAAATTATGGTATCCTTTGAGCCGTTCTTCGGAAAAGGCGATGTGCCTCTGCTGTGTCTCGAGCGCGGCCATTGTAAAGCGCAGGGAATCCGCCGAATAATTTTTCATGACATCCAGAGGGTCCACAACGTTGCCCTTTGACTTACTCATTTTTTTTCCTTCGGCGTCGCAGACAAGCGAGTTTATCACCACCGTGTGAAAAGGCTCCCTTCCCATAAACTTCATGCCGTTCATAATCATCCTGGCAACCCAGAAAAAAAGTATATCCCAGCTTGTCACAAGTACGGATGTTGGATAAAAAACCTTCAGGTCCTTTGTTTCTTCGGGCCAGCCCAAAGTGGAAAAGGGCCAGAGCCCGGACGAAAACCAGGTGTCCAAAACATCCTCGTCCTGCCTGATTTCTGTCCCCCCGCATTTTTCGCATTTTTCAACAGGCTCCTTAGAAACCATCATGTGCCCGCATTTTTCGCAGTAATAAGCGGGTATCCTGTGCCCCCACCACAGCTGCCTGGAAATGCACCAGTCCCTTATGTTTTTCATCCATTCAAAATATACCTTGCTCCACATTTCAGGAACAAACTTTACCTTTCCCTCCTCTACCGCTTTTATCGCGGGTTCCGCGAGGGGTTTTATCTTTACGAACCATTGCGTGGATACATACGGTTCTATTACGGTATCGCACCTGTAACAGTGCCCGACCGCGTGTTTGTGCCCCGCTATTTTATCAAGCAGTTTTTGTCCATCCAGTTCTTTTACAAGGGCTTTCCTGCACTCAAACCTGTCCATACCTTTATATTTCGACTTTTTTCCCGCGTTTTCATTCATGGTTCCGTCTTCGTTAAGAAGGTTTATTATCTCCAGGCCGTGTTTTTTACCTATTTCAAAATCGTTTGGGTCGTGCGCGGGTGTTATTTTTACCGCGCCGGTGCCGAATTCCCTGTCCACGTATTCATCCCGTATAACCGGTATTTCCCTGCCTGTTTCAGGCAGCAGCACTTTTTCCCCGTCTTTTATGTCAGCGTACCTTTCATCTTCGGGGTGCACCGCCACAGCGGTATCTCCGAGCATTGTTTCCGGCCGGGTCGTCGCGACCTGTATATAACCCCCCCTGTCCCTGTACGGGTATTTAATATGATAAAATTTTCCGCCTATTTCCCTGTGGGTTACCTCTATGTCCGACAGGGCCGTGCGGCACCTCGGGCACCAGTTTATTATATAATCTCCGCGGTAAATAAGCCCTTCTTCATAAAGCCTTACAAAAACCTCTTTTACTGCTTTTGAAAGGCCCTCGTCCATTGTAAAACGCTCCCTGCTCCAGTCCGGGGACGAACCCATCTTCCTGAGCTGGGACATAATTGTGGCCCCGTATTTTTCCTTCCACTCCCATACTTTTTCCACGAATTTTTCCCTGCCAAGCGTTTGCCTGGATGTACCCTGTTTGCGCAGTTCTTTTTCAACAACATTCTGCGTTGCTATGCCCGCGTGGTCGCATCCGGGAAGCCATAAAACATTATACCCGCGCGCCCTCTTATACCTCGCCAGTATGTCCTGAAGGGTATTATTCAGGGCGTGCCCCATATGCAGGGAGCCGGTTACATTTGGAGGCGGTATAACTATGCTGAACGGCTTTTTGTCCGAGGAATTATCCGCCTTAAAATAACCTTTTTCCTCCCAGTTTTTATAAAGCTTATTTTCTATTTCCTTTGGGTCGTATTTTTTCATTTTTTCTCCGTTAAATTCAGAATTCCATCCAAGAATAATCCGTATCGGGCGTAATTATTCCTCCTGTGTATATATGCCCCGCAAGCGTTTCCCTTTCCTTTCCGCCGACAAAAAGTTTTACGCCTTTAATCTCCGGAAAATTATAAAACACCGTGTTCACAACCGAATAAACAGTGAGGTATTCGCCTGTTGT
>CAZHOD010000272.1:0-3141 GCA_964534075.1 uncultured Spirochaetia bacterium | reverse complement strand
GCCTGTTTTATCTTCCTTTCGATTACCTTTATGGGGGCTCCCCAGCCGGTGTAATAATCCACGAGGCCGTATATCCCCGCGATAACCGCGGCCGCTGCCAGGAACATAAATGCTTTTTTTATAAGCGCGTTTTTATTTTTTCTCCCCTCCCCTTCTGTACCTGCGGCGGATTTTTTTACCACAGCTTTTTTCCTGCCCGTGTTTTTCTTTTTTTTGCTTTTTTTCATGGCGAAAACACCCCGGATATATAAGGAATCAATAAGTGCTTATTTTCTTTTCTGCTTTGTACTTTTTTCCGGTATCCGTTATTGCCTCTACCTTAGCGGTAAATTCCCCTTTCGGCAGTTTAACCGTAATTGGTATCATATATTTGAACTCCCATACGTCCTTTTCTTCGTTGTACCTGAGCGGAACCTTGGGGGAGCCCGGTATATCGAGGTACCCCTCTACTTTTTTTACACTTTTACCTGTTTTTACGGTTACGCTCATTATTGTCCCCGGCTTTATTCCCGTATCGGGTTTTATCCGGAAATCAAGAATTTCGCCCCCGATTTGTATCGTAGCGCAGCCGGAAAAAAGACCAAGCAGGAAGACAGCTGCCAGGGCGTATTTATACCTCAACTTCTTCCCCTGCTTTCAGATCCTCTGACCGTTTCATCCTGGAAGATATATCACCGGAAGCCCCTTCGACATTCGATATCACTTCAAGGCCGATATACCCGGGCACAAAGAATAAGATTATTATCATCATGGTAAGTTTAAGATTTGACAGGAGGCCGCTGTATGTGAATAATTCGTATCTTTGATTCGCCCATACAATAGCGATTGCCGCCGCGACATAAATAAATGAAAAGAAAAGCACAACCCTTTTCGCCCGCCGCGCCCTGTACGCGTTGGTGTCAAGGTCAAGCTGGAGGTTGTCAAGTTCCTCTTTTTGTTCTACAGTTAAAGGCTGGTTTATCATTTCATCAATCTTTGATTTGATTTTTACATTGTCGGTAAATATTGATATTATCCAACCCCACATGATAAGGAAAAGCAAAGCCAGAAGAATAAGAAGTATGGGTACTATCATATCAAGCCTCCTGTGTTCTCATTTTTTTAAAGGCCTTTGGGAGCCCTTCTATTATATCTGAAGCAATCATTCCTTCCTCACCTGTTTCCGGAGATAAAATATCGCCGGAAAAACCGTGTACATAATTCGCTGCTATACCCGCCTGCGCCGCGGGAATACCGTGCGCCATCAAAGCCGCGGTGAGCCCGGTTAAGACATCGCCCGAACCCGGCGTTGCCATTCCCGGATTACCCGTAGTATTTACGTAAAGGTTAAAATCAGTGTCCATTACCATGGACCGCCCGTCTTTCAAAAGAACATTAACAGGGTTTTCTGTTATAAATTCCTTTAGTATTTTTATTTTATCCCTGATTACATCTTCTATTCCGGCTGACGCCAACCTTGCCATTTCTCCTATATGTGGAGTTAATATAACATCTTTCTTTAAGTTTTTCAAGCATTTTTTATTTTCCGAAACCGCGTTCAGCCCGTCGGCATCCACCACCATGGCCCTGTTTATTTCCCCTACGATTTTCCTCGCGAGCGCAAAGGGCTGTTTTGCCCTGCCGAGCCCCGGCCCGAGCGCCACTACCTTTGCTTTTTCCGATAGTTTGGCGATCCGGTCAAAACTTTTTTCCGACAGGTACCCTTCCGGGGTCTGCGGAAGGCCGATTGTAATTACCTCGTCCAGCCTTGATTTTATAACCTGTTCCACACCCGCCGGCACGCACGCCATTACAACACCTGCCCCTGATTTCAACGCCGCCTTAGCTGCCATTGTAACCGCGCCGCTCATTCCCGGCGCGCCTCCTATTATAAGGATCGGCCCAAAATGCCCTTTATTGGCGTTCTGCTCCCGTGCCGGAAGCATGGGCACGGCCATATCACGCGTAATAAGGACCCCCTGCCTCGGCCTGTTAAGCAGCTCCTGCGGCAGGCTTATATCCGACACCACCAGTTTACCCGTATAATCGAGCCCCGGGTATACGCACAGCCCCCTTTTGGGAAGGCCGAAAGTAACAGTAAGCGCCGCCCTTATTGCCGCGCCTTTTATGGCCCCTGTATCCGCGTCTACACCGGCGGGAACATCAACCGACACTATGGGTTTTCCAAGAGCGTTTAAAAACATCATTAGTTTCGCGGGGAACCCTTCTATATCTTTTTTCAGGCCCAGCCCTATAAGGGCGTCCACTATAATGTCACAGGACATTATTTCATAACGGTATTTTTCGAGATCCTTTTCGGAATTTATATTTTCTATTTCGATTCCGTATTTTTTCGCGGCCTCGAAATTTACGCGGGCCTCCCCTTTTACTTTTTCCGGATCGCCGGCCAGGAATATTTTAGGTATTGCCCCCTCGTTTTTCAGGTGCCTCGCCAGAGCCATGCCATCGCCCCCGTTGTTGCCGGGCATGCAAAAAACACACACCTTTCTGTAAAAAACCGGTCCGAACTCCCGCTGCATTGCCATAAGAGTATTTATGGCCGCGTTTTCCATTAAAATCCCGCCGGAAACCCCGTATTCCCGGATAGTTTTTTCATCTATCTCACGCATTTCATCGGATGTTACAATATACATATTCTTCCTCCGTCCATGCCGGACTCTTCTGTTATTCAAGCACGCAAACAGCCGCGGCCGCCCCGCCTGTATGAGATATGCTCACGTGGATTTTTTTCGCCCTTACCTTTTTAAGCAGCTTATTAACTTTGCCTTTTTTTATAATTTCAGGCCTTCCTTCAGGGGTGTTTTTTGTCTCTATTTCCCTTAGTTTAATCGCCCTGTCTATCGATACCGCTTTTATAAAGGATTCCTTCACCGCGAACCTGCCCGCGAAATGCAGGTATGGCTGTTTTTTACCCCCGCAATAAGATATTTCGCGTTCGCTGAACACCCTTTTAATGAACCCTTTATTTTTTTCCATGGCTGTTTTCAGCCTTTTTATGTCGCAAATATCTATACCGATTCCCTTTATCATATCAGAAAAATTTTAGCACAAATCACCCCGGCGCGCAATCGTAAATTCAGTAAAAATGTGGGAATAAGGATAGACATCGTATACACTTGGCAAAGCTTAAAATACTTGGGA
>CAZHOD010000271.1:0-3155 GCA_964534075.1 uncultured Spirochaetia bacterium | reverse complement strand
GATTTTATGAAAAATATGGCGGAAGATTTCATAGCGGGGAAGGCAATGGAATTTTTCGGGGGCGGCGGCCTCAGGATAAAAAAGGAGGAGGCGCGCTCATCAGAAGGCGATTTCATAAAAACAACGGTTCATTACGCCCTGCCCCTGAAGGTACCGGTTGCCGGGAAAATATTCGGCCTTTTTAGCGGGGATAAAAGCAGTTTCGCGCTTTCAGCCGCGGGTTACCCTGTTTATAATCTTAAAGCGTCATCCATAATGCGGCTGGAGCAGGAGGATAGTGATGAGGAAGATAGTTAACAATAAAAAGGGGCAGGCAGTAATTGCCGCGGCAGTTGCTTTTATTGTTGTTTTTATCCTCGCGCTGGTAATAATCGAGGCAGGCAGCGTTATATCACAGAAGATTCACGCCCAGAACATAGCGGACTCAGCGGCCATGGAGGGCGGGATATGGTACGCGAGGAGCCTCAATATAATTTCAGCAAGCAACAAGGTCCTTGCCGCGGCGTTTGCCGTTAAAATCGCTTACGGTATAAGAGGCGCGATAATGTGCGGCTTTCCAAATCCGGCCTCGGCGGGCTGTGCTGTTTTAGCGATGAAAAAGGAAAAATTTACCGATATTGTCATAGACGCGCAGGACATGTTCGCGGGAACCGGCGGAAAAGGGGAAAAGAATGAAGTCGACGGCATAGACGCCTTTCCTTTTCTTATAGCCGCGATGGTGGCGCTAAACGGCAAAAACAATGACGCTGCCGTATGCCCGGTGTTTAACACGGAAAAAGAAGAGAATTTAATGAAAAAAATAATGTCTCCGGATTTTAATGTTAAGAGAAAATACCTTTCTGACTGTATTGGTGAGATCGCGGCAAAACTTACGGGTAAATCCGAAACAGAAACAGATAAACACGCCGGGGGCGAGGAGACAAAAAATAAAATAGAGGAAGAGGGCGGGTTTACGGCTGTGCTTAAAAAAATGCTTGGGGCAGTAGCGGAAGAATTAAACATGCCGCTTTTTATAGAGGAAACGGGCGGACATACAGTGCTTGCCTGCTGTTATAAGGAAAGCAGGGAACAAATAAGCGGCGGGAAATTTTTTAAAAACAGCGAAGGCGGTGAAATAAAGCCGTTCCTTTTTTCCACGTCCATGGCAAGGGTCAGCGGCGGGAGCATGAAGTTCTGGGACATAGGAGGCGCGTCCTATTCAGCGAGGCTGGACAATGTTGAGTTCCCGGCTCTTTTGGGCGGTTCCGGTTTTCCAACGGGGGAACTTCCGGGCGCGGATAAAATATCAAAATACAGCGCAGTACTGAGCGAAAATATAATTCTTCATTGATGTGAGGAGGCAGGTTTGGTGCTGAAAAACAAAAAAGGACAGGCAGCGGCGGAATTCGCGGTAATGCTGCCCCTTCTGCTTGTGCTTTTTGCCGGGGTTTACCAGCTCGCGGTTATCTCGCTGCGCATGGCGGAAATTAATATGCTGGAAAGGGAGGTGATGAGATATTTTTCAGGCGCCCGAGATAATGATAAAAAAGCCGGAAGCGTCAGGAAGTTTGCCCGTGAAATCGCGGAGAAACAGGGCCTTAACCCGGAAAGGCTGCATGTTAAACTTGCCGCCTCGAAAACAGAGGCGGATGAGGAGACAAGGGATTTTTTAAATATGAATTACATTAAATCCGGCCTTTTTAAGGCAAACTGGAAATATATAATAATTACATACGAGCAGGAGCTTACGCCGATGTTTTCTCTTATCGCGGGAAAGGAAAAAATAAAACTCAATACCACGCTGTACGCCGCCAGAGGAGGCGTTTTTGAGGTTACCCCGGGCTCTATAGGTGAATGGGCAGGAAGTTTTTTAGGAAGAGGGCAAAAGTGAGGATAAAAACAGCGGCAATAGCAGGCGCTGTATCCGGCCTGCTCTGCGCCCTTGTTTTCGCGGATGTGTTTGAGGCAGGCAGCGCTGTTTATCAGGGGTTAACCATACCGGGCCTAAAGCTTAGGGGAGAGCTTAAGGCAAAGTACAACGACAGCCCGGTTGTGATAAGGAAATATGAGGCAGATGAATCACCGGAAAAGGTAATAAGCGCCGCGAAAATAAAAAATAGTTTCAATAAAGAGGCAAATATGAGAATAAAGTCCTTGGGCTACCTGTTCCATTTATGCGCTTCAGGGAGCGTGCCGGGTGAGTTTGACGCGGCTTACGAGGAAACCGGTAAAGGAAGAATGCGGCTTGTAACAGCGGCGGGAAAAGACGAAAAAACAGAGGTTTTTGAAATTTGCGCTGAAATACCGGGGCCGCCGGGCAGGCAGATTAACGGGGAACAAATCAGGCATTACCCCGGCGCCTCAAAAAAGGCAGTTGTGGATATTTCAGGAAAAGAGGGAGGGCCTGTTTCCGCGGCTGTTTACGAGGTGAAAAATACCGAAAAAAACGCGCTTTACGGGTATTATTATAACGCGCTGGAAGAAGGCGGCTGGAATATACTCGCGGGGCACGGAAAAAGCGGCTTTTTAATGGCGGAAAAGAACGGCAGGAATTATTTCATACAGGTTAAAACCGGAGGTAAATCCGGTTTAATCTACATACAGGGATAAGGGAGGCCTGAGAAACATGAAAAAAGAACATAAAATGCTGGCTATAGCGCTTGTTTGCGGCCTGGCCGCCGCAGTACTCGCTTATTTTATTATAGACATGAAAGAAAGGGAGGTTATGGAATCGATGGAGCCGGTAAAAATCATTTTTGCTTCTGAGTATATACCCCGCGGTGGGGTTATTTCCGCTTCAATTCTTGAATACGGGAAGATGCCGCGAAGGTTTATAACAAAGGCCCATGTCAAAGATTATGAAAAGGCCGGGGGAAAGATAGCAATAGCGCCTTTTATAAAGGGAGAGCCGCTGCTCGCGAACAAGCTCGTTAAAAAAGGCGGGGATATTGAAACATCCATACCTACGGGGCTGCGCGCCGTAAGTGTGAGTGTCAACGAGGCGTCGGGCGTGGGTTATATGATAAAGCCGGGCTCTTACGTGGATGTGCTTCTGACTTACGTGGAAGCAAAAAAAGGAAAAACTAAAACAGTAACTTCGACAATACTGCAGTCGGCGCTTGTTGTCGCGACAGGCTCGGATGTTTCCGCGCCGGAAACAGGCAGGCCGTATAAAT
>CAZHOD010000270.1:0-3156 GCA_964534075.1 uncultured Spirochaetia bacterium | reverse complement strand
TACCCTTTAAATTTTGAGACCTATTATACACCAGGTCAGATATTTTTGCAAAATCTATTATGGATACATCCTCCGGACGGGCCGAAATACTTACCCCCGCCTCTAAAAGCAGCTCCTTCACGCCGGTTCCGGAAATTTTCAAAAATTTTCTGAGGAAAGTAGCGAGCATTTTCCGACGGCCCGTAAAAGATCCCCGCACTATCCTGAAAAACAAAGTTTTATCCGCGGTTTTTATTTTCCCTTCCCTGAAAACAATTTTAATAAAAGCGGAATCCACCCGGGGTTCGGGGAAAAAAGCCTTTTTTCCTATTTTAAACAAATAATAAGCGTCCGCGTAAAACTGCACAAATACGCTCAGGGAACCGTACTTTTTGCTCCCTTCCTCCGCGCATATCCTTTCAGCCACTTCCTTCTGGGCGGTAAAATACATTTCGCTGATATTTTTTCTTTCTTCTATTGTTTTTTCAATTATGGGCGCGGTAATATAATAAGGAATATTCCCGATAATTTTTACCTTTTGGCCCCCCGCAATTTCATCTATATCTACATCAAGAAAATCCCGCTTAATTATTACCGTATTTTTAAAATTAAAACCCCTTAGCTTTTTTACTGCCTCGGGGTCTATTTCCACCGCAAAAAGCTTTTTTACCCTTTTATCAAGCTGCCCTGTCAGCCTTCCCGACCCGGCGCCTATCTCAATAAATATGTCATTTTTACCCGGGGACGCCGCCTCTGTTATTCTGCCGGCCTTTACGGTATCATGAAGAAAATTCTGGCCGTATCTTTTTTTATATTTGAACCCGCTTCCCGTGCCGCGGTATATGTTTTTATTTCTTTTTTTTTCTTTTTTTCGCAATCTCGACAGCCGCCTTAAAAGCGTGGATTATTGACCTTTCCGAGGCCCTGCCCGTACCGGCTAAATCATAAGCAGTACCGTGGTCCGGAGATGTCCTGACAAAAGGAAGCCCGAGCGTTACGTTGACCCCGGTTTCAAACGCGTATAATTTCAGTGGTATAAGCCCCTGGTCATGGTACATGCATACCGCAGCGTCGAATTCCCTTCCTTTTACTATCCTGTTAAAAACTGTATCCGGAGGATAAGGCCCGCCGGCGTTTATTTTTTCTTTTACGGCTTTTTTAACGGCCGGGGCTATATACTTGATTTCTTCATTGCCGAAGGCTCCGTTTTCCCCCGCGTGCGGATTAAGCCCCAGGACTGCCACGCGCGGTTTTTTTATTCCGAAATCCTTTTTAAGCGCGTTATGCGCCAGCTTTATTTTTGAGTATATTTTTTCTTTGTTGATAAGCGCGGGAACATTCTTTAACGCGGTGTGCACCGTCACCAGTACGACCCTGAGCCCGCCTCCGGCAAGCATCATGGCGTAATCTTTTGTTCTGGAAAACTTCGCCAGAATCTCCGTATGCCCGGGGTGCTTTACTCCGGCAAGGTGCATCGCGTGTTTATTAATCGGGGCGGTTACAATACCGTCCACCTCTCCCTTAACCGCCAGCCCTATTGCCTCTCTTATATAATTATACGAGGCCCGGCCGGCTTTTTTTGAAACGGCCCCCGGCATAATAGAGTCCATCCCCGGGTTCCCCATATCGAGGAGATTAATAACATTTTTTGTTCTCAGCGGTTTAATTTTTTTATTCCGAAGTTTTGAAGTTTTATTTTTTAATTTTGATTTTAACACAGGATGTACCGCGATTTTATCACTGACTATCCTTTGCGCGTTAAGAAGCGGGAATAAATCGCCTATTACAAAAACATCGGCTTTATCATAAACTTTTTCCCTGAGAAACATTTTTATTATAATTTCCGGGCCTATACCCGCGGGGTCCCCCATTGTAACCGCTATTTTCGGCCTGCTCATTCATAACCGCCGGCTTTTTCGATTAATTCTTCCGGTTTCATTTCTGTCTGCTCCCCGCTTTGCATATCCTTTACGCTGATAACCCCGCCTGCCTCCTCCTTTTCCCCTGTTATCACGGCAAACGAAGCGCCGGCCGAGGCCGCCTCCCTCATCTGCGCTTTTATTGATTTTTCCCTGAAACTCATGCCGCAGCTTATATTTTTTTCTCTCAGTAAAAAAAGCGTCTTAAAAGCGCTCTCCGCGAACCCTCTGTCATAAACCACAAAAACCTTCGGCCCGGCGTCCTTCGGCCCATTTCCCGCGGATTTTATAACCTCAGCCATCCGTTCAATTCCCAGGGCAAAACCGGTTGCCGGCATGTCTTTGCCCCCCAGTTCTTTGACAAGTGAATCATACCTGCCGCCGGCCAGTATGGTATTCTGCTGCGGCCCGAGTTTATCGGTAATAAACTCAAAAACCGGCCCCGTATAATAATCCAGCCCCCTCACTAAATTTTCGTCCTCGACATAGTTAACAGAAAGCTTATCGAGCAGCATTTTTAATTTATTAAAATGCTCTTTGCATTTTCCGCAAAGGCTGCCCTTTATCTTCGGGGCTTTCCCTGCTGTTTCGCGGCACCCCTGTTTTTTGCAGTCGAAAATCCTTACCGGCGCCCTTTCTGTTTTTTTCACACAGTCCGGGCACAGCTCCTCTTTTTTGGAATTAAAATAATTTCTTAAATTTTCCGTGTAAGCCGGGCCGCAGCCCGGGCAGTTGAGCATATTTATATGTATTTTATAATCCGCTGCCCCCGCTGCCTTCATTATATCGTCCGCCATTTTTATTATTTCCGCGTCTTTAAAAGGAGAGCCATCGCCAAAACTCTCCACTCCCGCCTGGTAAAATTCCCGGTTCCTTCCCTTTTGCGGCTTTTCATACCTGTACATCTGCCCGATATAAGCCAGGTCAGACCTTTCCGGAAGGGAATTTTCTATATACGCCCTTACAGCCGAAGCGGTTCCTTCGGGCCTTAAAGCTATTTCTCGGCCCTTTTTATCTTTGAATTCATACATTTCCTTCATAACTATGTCTGTGCCTTCGCCTATCCCTCTTGCGAAAAGCGCCTTTTTTTCTATTACAGGCGTAAGGATAAACGAAAATGAATATGTATTGATTACACGGAAAAACGCGGCTGCTATATCCTGCCACAGGCGGCTCTCCGGGGGGCATATGTCCCTTGTGCCCCTGAGCCTTCTGCTTTCCATTATTCCCCCCTCATTTTACGCAGGTACACGGGCCC
>CAZHOD010000269.1:0-3183 GCA_964534075.1 uncultured Spirochaetia bacterium | reverse complement strand
TGAAATAGGACATTTCTACTTTGCATAAATAGGACATTATCACATGGCGGTTACAACGCAGGGCAAAAGCAATAAAATGAAAAGGTTGATATTTTTGTTTACGCATATCACCAATACAATTTTATGCTGTTTATATCCTTAAATTAAGCGTCAAATTTTATTTTTAACAATGTAACCGCTTCCTATAACCGTATCCTTGTCATAAAAAACCGCCAGCTGGCCCGGGGTTACGGCAAATTGCGGGAAAACTGCCCGCACTTCCCATGAATTGCCGAGGATCCGCACCCCTGCCCTGAACGGTTTCTGACCGTACCTTATCTTAACCGACGCGCCGAAGGTTTTTCCCCTTATTTTTTTCAGCGGGTTTATGTCACCCACGGTGAATTCCTTTTTCAGGGCTTTTTCTTTGGTCCCCGCTATTACAGCATTTTCATCCGGCTCTATTCCCGTCACATAAAAAGGTTTGCCCGCGCTGTAATTTAAACCCTTTCTCTGGCCCACGGTATATTTGAAATACGCCTTGTCCATAGGTTTTAACCTGCTGCCGGCTGTATCATACAGCCATCCTTTCAGCTTTGCCGCGTTTTTCCTGTGTTTTATTATAAATTCATAGGGTGTTTCGGAATCTTTCAGAAAACACACTTCCTGGCTTTCTTTTTTTTCGGAATCGAACCCGTATTTTCTCACTTTTTCGCGAGCCTGTTTTTTTGTCATTTTACCCAGCGGAAATATTATTTTCGCGAGGTACTTTTTGGGCAGGCGGGCAAGAAAATATTCCTGGGACTTTTTCGCGTCCTTTCCTTTTTTAAGCAGGCATGAACTCCCTTTTTTTTCTGTTACCGCGTAATGGCCCGTGGCCGCGAAATCGCAGCCGAGTTCATTGGCTTTTTTTAAAAGAGCCCGGAACTTTATCTTTTCGTTGCATACAGCGCAGGGGTTCGGTGTCCTTCCTGCCAGGTATTCATCGATAAAATAATCGACAACATACTTTTTAAATTGTCTTTTCATATTTACTACGTAATGCCGCGCTTCCATTTTTCCGCATATTTTTTTCGCGGCCATCACATCGTCATAATCGCAGCATTTCGAGGCCCCGCCCCATAATTTAAGGGTAATACCGGTAACATCATAACCTTTTTCCTTTAATGTTATGAGCGCGGCCGAGGAATCCACGCCCCCGGACATACCTACAAGGGCCTTTGCCATTATTCGTTCCTTATTATGCCCCGGGCTGTCATTTGTTTTTTCCTTTTTTTGCCCTGTAATCCTCAATAGCTTTTTTAATACCTTCTTCCGCGAGCACGGAACAATGGTGTTTTTCTTTGGGGAGGCCCCCAAGTAAATCCACTATCCTTTTATTCGTAACCTTCAGCGCCTCGTCAACATGTTTTCCTTTGACCAGCTCCGTAGCAAGGGATGAAGTTGCTATGGCCGCGACACATCCGAATGTCTCGAACATGCAGCCGGTTATTACGTCATTCTCATCGACCTTTATGAATATATGCATTATATCCCCGCATACAGGATTTCCAACCTTCCCTGTTCCGTCCGGGTTTTCCATATGCCCGACATTTTTCATGTTTTTGAACTGATCCATAACCTCTTTTGTGTACTGCATGGTTTTCTCCTTTTTCATTCAACTCATTTTACCCGCGTTTCAATTACCGGCTTTCAGTTTTGAACTTTAAGTTTTAAATTACAGCTCTACCATCCTCTCCAGCGGGAGTTTTGCTTTTTCTATTATTTCCGGAGGTAATTTAATTTCATAAACTTCTTCGGTAAGGCTTTTCAGCACATCCGGCAGCCGGGTAAGTTTCATGTTATAACATATCTGCGGCCCGCCCAGGGTGTAAAATTCCGCGTCGGGCCTTTCTTTTTTCAGCCTGTGTATATGGCCCTCTTCGGTTCCTATTATGAATTTTTTCGCGCTGCTTTGTTTTATGTATTTTATCATCTGCGCGGTCGAAGCCGCCTCATCCGCCAGCTTAAGCACCTCGGGTGAGCATTCCGGATGCGCGAGTATTTTCGCGTCGGGATGAACCCTCCTGGCGTTTTTAATATCCTCTTCCATAAACTTCCAGTGAACATAACACCTTCCTTCATGCGCTATTATTTCCTTATCAGGCACATTTTTTTTAACCCACATCCCCAGGTTCCTGTCAGGGACAAAAACAACCTGTTTTTTGCCTATTTTTCTGACTATATCCACGGCATTTGCCGAGGTCACGCAATAATCCAGCTTTGTCTTGACATCCGCCGTCGTGTTTACATAGCCGACCAGCGCGGCATCCGGGTATTTTTCCCTGTACTTATCCAAATCATCCGGTGTTACGCAGTCAGCGAGCTGGCATCCCGCGTTTATTTTGGGCATTAGTACCTTTTTTTCCGGGGACAGCACTTTCGCGGTTTCAGCCATGAACTTCACCCCGCAAAAAACTATAATTTCCTCTTTCGCGGCGGCGCATTTTTTCGCCAGTTCCAGGGAATCCCCCGTAATATCCGCGGCGTCCTGCACTTCCGGAAGCTGGTAATTATGCGCCACTATAACCGCGTTTTTTTCTGTTTTTATGCCCTTAATTTTTTTTGTGATTTCTTCCTTTTCCATTTTTCATTTTTCTCCTTTTGGGTATAAAATTAAGTTTTCTTTTCCCTGTGTTCATGCCACAAAGGCGACATATTCCTGAGTTTTTCCACCACAGGAGGAAGCACCTTAAGTACCGCGTCCACATCTTTTTCTTCGCTGAATTTCCCGAAACTGAACCTTATGGAACCGTGGGCAACCTCGTGCGGCAGCCCTATTGCCAGCAGCACATGGGAAGGGTCGAGTGAGCCGGAGGTGCAGGCAGAACCCGAAGACGCGCAGATCCCTTCCATGTCAAGATGGATAAGCATGGACTCACCTTCGATATATTTTACGCAGATATTCAGCGTGTTGTCCACCCTTTTTTCCGGGTGCCCGTTTATTACAACTTCCGGAATTTTTTCCACCAGCCCTTTTTCAAGCCGGTTACGTAGTGATTTTATTTTGTTCATTAATTTCGCGTCATCAAGCGCTTCATCCGCCTTCTCACAGGCCTTTGCCATACCGATTATCCCCGGAACATTTTCCGTGCCTGCCCTCTTATTTCTTTCATGGTGGCCTCCATGGATAAGCGGACGCGTCTTCACGCCTTTTTTTACATA
>CAZHOD010000268.1:0-3192 GCA_964534075.1 uncultured Spirochaetia bacterium | reverse complement strand
TGCGGACAGGTCGGCTGACAAGTAAAGGCTGCGGTTACCCGTTGTTTTAGTTTTAATTTTCAGTTTTCACCTTTAAGCTTTAACAAGAAAGGCCGCGGTTACAAAAGCCATAATACCCCTGCCGTAACTGAAGGGTTACCGCCTTACCTGCAGTCAGGCTAAGGCGGGGCTGTTTGTATGTGTTTTACTCAAATCTGATGTCATCGAAGTAAAACTGATAATCAGCAGCCGAATTTTCATCTCCCTGCAGGGTTATGTACACCTGAACCATATCGAGAGCCGCTTTTAAATCAGCAAGCGTGCCGCTTGAAATATAAAAATCTTCCAACGGAACCGAATATTCCTGAAACACCGGACGCGTATATTTTTTTCATAAAGCCCTCCCTGAATGTTATTTTTTTGAGCTCAACTTACCAGCATATCCACGACTTTTTTTGACAGGGTGTCTATGTCCTCTGATTTTGTTATGTAACCGTCTGCTCCCGCTTTTTCGGCTTTTTCGCTTACTTCACCCCGCGGAAGCGCGGAGTAAAATAAAACCTTGGTTTTTCCGTATTTTTTATTATTTTTGATTTTTCTGCAGACCTCGAACCCGTCCATTTCCGGCATCATAATATCGAGGAGTATTATATCAGGCAGCCCCTCATTGTCCAGCATTTTCAGCACACCGCGGCCGCTGTAAATTTCAGTAACCTCATAGCCGTAATCACGAAAAAGGTGCTTAATAAGCCGGCATATCCCGGGTTCGTCATCAACTATATAGATATGAATTTTTTTATCCATTTTTCACTCCGGTAAAAGTATATAAAAAACCGCGCCTCCGCCTTTCTCACCTTCGCCTGCCCATACAGTCCCCCCGTGGGCATCGACTATACCTTTTACTATGCTCAAACCTATTCCCGTACCCGGGCGCTTTCTTGTAAGTATATCCTCGACCTGATAAAATTTATCAAAAATCTTTTTCCTGTATTTTTCCGGTATTCCGGGGCCCTCGTCGCTTATTGAAATAAGTATATAATTTTTTTCCAGAAAAATCACGCTCTCGACGTAATAAGGGCAGTTTACTTCGGCCCCTTTTACTCTTTCCGCGCTTATCTTTATGACCGAATTTTCGGGTGAAAATTTTATGGCGTTGCCGAATATATTCATGACAGCCTGGAAAATACGCACGTAATCGGCTTCTATAAAAAGCCCTTCCCCGTAATTCCTTTTGACCTTAATGTCTTTTCCTTCCGCAATAACCGCCATTTCGTTTATTGCCTTATCCATAAGTTTGGTTACATCGATTTTGTCTTTTCTCAGGATAAAAACGCCGGATTCCATCCTGGAAATATCCAGAAGGTCCTCTATAATAACCTGAAGTTTTCCCGCGTTTGTATTTATGATTTCCAGCAGTTCTTTCCTGTCTTTTTTATCTACGTTACTGCCGGTCAGCAGGACGGCCGCGCCCTTAATACCGGCAAGGGGCGTCCTCAATTCGTGGGAAACCATGGATATAAAATTGGACTTGATTTTATTAAGCTGTTTAAACCGTTTCACATTATCGTCCAGTTCGGAATACACCCTTACAAGCTCTTCACCCATTCTGTTAAACGTACCGGCCAGTTCCTGGAACTCATCGCGGCTGTGAAAATTGATTCTGTCGAAATCTTCCCTGTTTTTGATTTTCTCCGCGAGCTGCCTCATCTCATTTAACAGCTTATAAAACGGCCTACCCACCCTCTTGGCTATAAAATAAACAGCGGATGAGTAAAGCGCGAGAAAAATCAAAACAACCAGGAGCGATAAAATAATCAGGCGCATGGCTTCCTTCCAGATGAATTCTCCGGGGACGGCGGCGCAGATTTTCCAGCCGGTTTGGGGCGATGTATAATAAAACATATAAAACTTTTCATTTTCTCCCGCCCCGGAAATATATCCCGAAGGGCTTCGCATTATTTCCCCGACATAATCCAGCCCCGCCTCGCTGTATTTTTTAAATAACTTGCTTTTATCCGGATTTGTCAGAATTACACCCTCACTGTCGATCAGCATTAAATAACTGCCCTCGAGCAGTTTTACGCCCGTTATAAAATCACTGAGCCTCGCAAGGGTTATATCAGCGCCCACAACGCCGTATATTTCGCCTTTTCCATCCAGCAGGGCTTTTACAATGCCTATATTTACGTCATCGGATGTTACTGACAGATATGGTTTTGTCCGGTTTACCCTGCCGGGATAACGGACAGCGAGTTTATACCATGGCCTTTCCCTCGGGTCGTATTTTGTGGGCCTCGGCCTTTTATGCGAGCGGACAAAATCACCGTTTTCCCTGCCCATATACACTGAATTAATATGGGGGTGCGACTTTCTGTATGAATCGAATATTTTAACTATCTTTTTTTCTTTTTTGTCTATATCGTAGACAAATGATTTTTCCGAGGCATCAAGAAAATTGGTGAAATCCGTCCCCTTCCTCACAATCACGTCCTCGTGTTTTGTGAGTGTTTTAATATCGTATTCCACGTTTGCGATAAGCGTGTTAATGATATTGTTTACCTGGTAAAGCTGGGCCGAATAAAATTTTTCCATTGAATCAAGACGGGCTTTTTTTAAAACATAAGCGCCGTAAAACCCGAGAAAAAGTATCGGAACCACGCCTATAATAAGATAGCTTAACAACAACTTTTTTCCGAATTTCATAACACCCTCATATTTTGTATGTCCTTATGTTACAGTAATAATATATCATAAACGGGAAATCTTTTAAAGGACATATTTAATCTGACAGGCTGCTGAAATTCAATCTAAAATATCCGGTATTTCCCAAAGCCCGGCAGGCATATAAAAACAATTTACATTTACCATTAATACGGATTCATAATCAACTACCCCGCAGCAAGCTACGGGGTATGAACGACTGAACAACTGACTGCCTTCGCAGCAAGCTGCGGGGAATTTACCCCTAATCATCACACCCTGTCCGCCGACTTGTCCGCCATAGCCTGAAAAGCGGAGGTGGAAGCCCTGGCGAAGGCGGATTAAGACATTCAAAAACATACGGGCAGCCGCTTATTTTTCCAAAAAATATAAGGGAAGGCCCGCCCCGGGGGTTAATGACGGGGAGGGGCGGGCGGGCCTTCCCGGTTTTAACCGTCGTTTCCTATTGCGTCAGCGGGGTATAATTCCGGCGCTTCCTAACACACCGCCTTT
>CAZHOD010000267.1:0-3208 GCA_964534075.1 uncultured Spirochaetia bacterium | reverse complement strand
GGGCTTAAGATGAACCCGGACCTTGCGCGAAGGGCAAATCTTATAGAATTATATCCGATGAAATTCTGTGAATCAGCTCTTTTAAGATACGGAAAACCGGCCGGCCGCCGTCTGCAGGAAACGATTTCTGACGCTGTTTATTTTGAAACAGATCCGCGGAAAACACTAAAAATCCTGCGGGAAACAGAGGTTGAAATTGACCGGTATAATTCGGGGCTGCCTCCGGATGCGGTTAACGTGTATTTTGATATGGGAGGGTTCCCATCCCAGACCGGTATAGAAGATGAGGCACATGGTTATGAAATTGTAAATAACGCGGTTTCAAATATTATTGCGAAGGATATTGCTTCTTTGCGCAGGTTTAAGACACAGGTGCTGTCTAAAATACAAACACTGCTTTATCTCATCGCGTCTTCGGATACAATATCCTATAACAAGCTGCTGTCGACACTTTCCATAGGGAATTATACAACGCTGGAAGCCCTGCTGGAGAGCTTAGAAATCAGCGGTGTGATAACTAAAATCAGGAGTTACGGCAGGGTTTATGCGGGTGCCAGGAAAACACCGAAATTTTTGTTCATGACTCCGTGCATAAGGACCGCATTGCTTGACGGTATAATGTCCGGCCTTGCCGAAGGCAAAAGACTGGAAGATTATTTTGCGCTGATTTTTTTCGGGGATATCCGTAAAAAAGGCGAGTTTAATCTCTTTTATGACGTGGCTGAAAAAGGGGCTGACTTTATACTAAAGTCCGGGGCGGGTGAAAAAACCATAATTGAAATTAGTTTAAATAAACAGGAAACAAAACAGGTTTTAAATACCGAATCAAGAATCGGGAAAGCAGACAGAAAAATAATATTCGGCAGCCCGAAGCTTGAATTGAACAAGGATGAAATATTGAAAGTACCGCTAAAATATTTATTATTTATGTGAAAGGACTGAATATGATTTATGCTGAAGAAGACCTGCTGGCGCTGTCGGGGATACAGCACTATTTTTTCTGCCGCAGGCAGTGGGCGCTGATACATGTTGAGAAACAATGGGTGGAAAACGTTTTGACCGCTGAAGGCAGGCTGCTTCACGACAGAGTGGACAACAGCAAACATATAGAATACAGGGAAGGCGCGATAGTTGAGCGCTCGGTAAGTGTGCGGTCTGCTGAACTGGGTATTTTTGGAGTGGCGGATGTGGTTGAGTTTTTCCCTGCGGAAAAGGGCGTTGCGTTCCCAAAAACACAGGGGTTGTGGGGGCCAAGGCCTGTGGAGTATAAAAGAGGAAAGCCCAAAGCAGGTATATGTGATAAAGCCCAGCTTTGCGCACAGGCAATGTGCCTGGAAGAAAATTATGGTTTATCAATACAAAGCGGAGATTTGTTTTACTGGCAGACGCGGCGCAGGCTGCCTGTTGTATTTGACGAAGATTTAAGGCGCAGCGTAAAAGACGCGTGTGAGGATATGCATAATATGATAAACAGCGGTATAACGCCCGGAGTGCCTGATGGTGTAAGGTGCAAAAACTGCTCGCTTTTTGATATATGCGTTCCGAAAGTGCCGAAAAATAAAAAAGGGCAGGTGGATAAATACATAAAAGTAAGTATTCAGGGAGGCCGGGATGCGTAAAATCCTTAATGTTCTTTATGTTACTTCGACTGACGCCTATCTGTCAAAGGATGGTGAAAACGTAGTTGTACGTATGAACGAGGAGGATAAGTTCCGTATTCCCGTTCATAATCTTGAAGGGATTGTGTGTTTCGGATACAGGGGAGCGAGCCCGGCTATACTCGGAATGTGCGCGGAAAAGGGTGTTTGTTTTACTTTTCTTAACGCTCAGGGCAGGTTCCTGGCGCGTGTAGAAGGGCCTGTTTCCGGGAATGTCCTTTTGAGGAAAAAACAATACAAAATAAGCGATAATGAGAATGAAAGTTCAGGCATGGCAAAGCTGTTTGTTATGGCGAAAATCACAAACGCGAGAGCTGTATTATCGAGGGTTATACGGGACCATCCTGAAAAAACCGACACTGAAAAAATAAAAAAAGCAATGGACGAAATGACACTTATGATTTACAAGGTGAAGAGGAATGAACAACTCAATGAAATCCGCGGAATAGAAGGGCGCGCGTCTCATTTGTATTTTTCACTGTTCAATGAACTTATTATCGCGCAAAAGGATGAATTTTATTTTACGGAAAGGAGCCGAAGGCCGCCCAAGGATAATATTAACGCGTTACTTTCTTTTGTTTATACGTTGCTGGTACATGACTGCCGCGCGGCTCTTGAGGCGGTGGGGCTGGATCCTGCGGTTGGGTTTCTTCACAGGGACAGGCCGGGTAGGCCGAGCCTTGCCCTGGATTTAATGGAAGAATTAAGGCCCTACATCGCTGACAGGCTTGTTTTGTCACTTATTAACAGGCAACAGATTACTACCGCCAGTTTTAAAGTAAGTGAAGGAAAAGGAGTTCGTATGAAAGAAGGGGCGCGCAGGGCTCTGCTTAAAACATGGCAGAAAAGAAAATCAGAAGTAATTACGCACCCTTTTCTCGATGAAAAGATAGAAGTCGGGCTAATTCCTTACGCGCAGGCGCTATTACTGGCCCGGTATATGCGCGGGGACCTGGAAAAATATCCGCCGTTTTTTTGCAGGTGAGGAGGTGCAAAAATGATGGTTTTGATAACTTACGATGTCGAGACAGAATCAATAGGCGGCGCAAAAAGACTGCGCAAAATAGCAAAAGTATGCGAAAATTACGGCCAGCGAGTTCAGAATTCTGTTTTTGAGTGCCTGGTTGCGCCTGATCAGTTTGTTGTTTTAAAGGATAATATAGAAAAGATAATGAACAGGGAAAAGGACAGTGTGAGATATTATTTTTTAGGTAAAAATTGGCACAGGAGAGTCGAGCACAGAGGCGCGAAAAAAACATATGATCCTGAAGGCCCATTGATTGTATGATTTTTTTTTGATTTTTAAAAATTTGCGAAGGTGTAGTTGTGAGAATTTGCCTTAGCTTTCGCAGTCCTTGTTTTTGGGGCGAAACTATAATTTTGATGGTGCTCATTGAAAGGTTTTTTTGGGTTCGCCGGGTGGTTCGCTGAATTTTGGGTAAAAAGTGTGATAAAATAAGATAGAATATGTAATACTGTCGCCCCCCACGCGGGGGCGTGGATTGAAACACTTTTTATACCGACCCTGACGGCGGCGGGGATGAAGTCGC
>CAZHOD010000266.1:0-3210 GCA_964534075.1 uncultured Spirochaetia bacterium | reverse complement strand
GACCCGCCCCTACAACGGCATTAAATAACAAATGACCCATATGTCCGCCCATTACATTGCGGGCCGACATACAAGTCGGCCCCTACAGGAATATCTGATTATTCGTTTTTTGTAGGGGCGGACCCGTACCTGTGCCGTGTAACACGAAGTGTTTTTACGGTATATCCGCCCGAAAATAAAAATTGTTTTTTAACCGACCTTGACAAAAATTATTTTTATGATATAGTTTGAAAAAATTGAAAGCCTTGTTCAATATTATTGATTAATTAGCATTGGTTTTTTAGTTAATTACTTGTGAGAATTTTCACAATATAAAGGAGAAAACAAATGGGTATAAACGAAACTATCAAAAAGTACAATTCAGACCCCGCAAGGCTCATGGACATCCTGCTCGATACGCAGGCTGAAGAAAACTGCGTTACAGACGAAGCCGCGGACAAAATAGCAAAAGAACTGGATATAGCGAGGGTGGATGTTGTTCAGGCGCGTTCTTTTTACCATTTTTTTACGGATAAGCCAATGGCAAAATATACTGTTTACCTGAATGACTCTGTGGTAGCTAATTTCAACGGAAGAAAAGAAACAGCAAAGGCGTTCGAGGAAGCTTCGGGAGTAAAATTCAATACAAATGACGGGAAAATCGGCCTGTATGACACCTCATGCATAGGAATGAGCGACCAGGAGCCGGCCGCGCTTATAAACGGAAAGGTATTCACCGATATTACGCCTGATAAGGCCAAAGAACTTGTAAAAGGAATAAAAAATGGTAAATCCGTGGATGAGCTGCACGGCACCCAATACGGCGACGGTAAAAATAAGGAAATGAAGTCAATGGTAAATAATAACCTTATGAAAAAAGGCGATGTTGTTTTTGCCGGATATGAAACAGGGCAGGCCCTTAAAAAGGCTAAGGAAATGAAACCCGAAGAAGTAATTAAAAGAATGAAGGACTCCAACCTGAGGGGCCGCGGGGGCGCGGGTTTTCCCACAGGCATGAAATGGGAGCTTTGCCGCAACGCGAAAGAAGAGCCGAAATATATTTTCTGCAACGCTGATGAAGGTGAACCCGGTACATTCAAAGACAGGGTAATCCTTACTGAAATGCCGGAACAGGTATTCGAGGGCATGGCGGTCGCGGGTTACGCCGCGGGAGCGAAAGAAGGAATACTTTATATCAGAAATGAATATATGTATATGAGGGAATATCTTGAATCCGTTCTTGATAAGATGAGAAAAGGCGGAATAATAGGCGATGATTTTGACATAAGGATACAGTTCGGCGCCGGAGCTTATGTATGCGGGGAGGAATCCGCGCTCATAGAGTCAGCTGAGGGAAAAAGAGGAGAGCCGCGTGACAGGCCGCCTTTTCCCGTTGAAAAGGGATATCTTGAAAAACCCACTTCGGTAAATAATGTCGAAACATTATGCGCCGCGGTAAAAATAATGATTAAAGGCCCTGAATGGTTCAAAAAAATAGGTGTCGAAGGCTCTCCCGGAACAAAGGTTTTAAGTATTTCCGGTGACTGCGAAAAACCCGGTGTATATGAACTGCCATGGGGCGTCAAAATAAAGGAACTGCTCGATATGACAGGGGCGAAAAATACGCAGGCTGTACAGGTAGGCGGCCCTTCGGGTACATGTATTGCGGAATGTGATTTCGGAAGAAGTATATCCATGACCGACCTTTCCACGGGCGGGTCAATAATAATCATAGGAAAAGACAGGGACCTTTTAAGGGATGTGGCCGCGAATTTCACCGACTTTTTTATAGAAGAATCATGCGGTTCCTGCGTCCCGTGCCGCGCGCTTACGGTTATGTATAAAATCGCTCTTGAGAAACTTTTAAACGGCAAGGGGACGAAAAAAGACATAGACAATATGCTCGCGTGGGAGCCTTATATGAAAAAGAACAGGTGCGGGCTCGGCCAGACGGCCATGAACCCGATTGTAAGCACCATAAAAAACTTCGGCAATAAATACGAAAAACTCGTAAAAGCCGGCGGTGAGAAATTTAACCCGGCTTTCAGCCTCGAGGAAGCGGTAACCGACTATGATACCCGGGTTGGGAATAAATAACAAGGAGATATAAAAATGGCAAAAGTTAAATTTACACTCGACGGAAAGGAATGTACAGCTGAGCAGGGCACTTACATTGTGGACGCGGCCGCTGAGAACGGTGTTTACATACCAACCCTCTGCAATTACAAGGGGGTAAAGCCGCAGGGCTCCTGCAGGATTTGCAGCGTAATGATAAACGGAAGGCCCGCCACGGCATGCACAATGAAGGTATCCGACGGCATGGAAATTCTCAACAATACGCCGGATCTTGAAGAATTCAGGAAATCCGTTATAGAATTACTGTTCGCCGAAGGCAATCATTTCTGCCCGTCCTGCGAAAAATCCGGCAGGTGTGAGCTTCAGGCGCTCGGTTACAGGTACAATATGATGGTTCCGCAGTTCCCTTATATTTTTCCGAAGAGAGGGATTGAATCCTGGCACCCGAAAATTATCAAGGACCATAACAGGTGCATACAGTGCAAAAGGTGCATACGGGGAATTAAAAACAAGGACGGAAAATCGATATTTGCCTTCGGGCAAAGGGGCAAGGATGTAGTGATAAATATAGACCCCGAAACTTCGAAAAACATGGATGACGAACTGGCGCAAAAAGCCACTGATATATGCCCGGTGGGAGCTATACTCAAAAAAGAAGTGGGCTTTGACACGCCCATAGGAAAAAGGAAATACGATAAAAACCCCATTGGCAGCGACATAGAAAAATAAAAAGGAGACTTGATATGGCAAAAAAAATAGTAGCTACAGCTTCACTCGCGGGATGTTTCGGATGCCACATGTCGTTTCTCGATATCGACGAAAAAATACTCGACCTTATAGAGCTTGTCGATTTCAACAAGAGCCCGATAAACGATATCAAAAAATTCACAAAAAAATGCGATATCGGCCTTATAGAAGGCGGGTGCTGCAATGACGAAAACGTGGAAAACCTTCGTTATTTCAGGGAAAACTGCGATATACTTGTATCTGTCGGGGAGTGCGCCATAATGGGCGGGCTGCCGGCTTTGAGGAACGCGATACCGCTTTCAGAGTGCCTTGAGGAGGCTTATTTAAACGGGCCCACTGTCAGGGACTCCAACCCGAAAAAAATTATTCCCAATGACCCGGATATACCTAAAATTTTGAATAAGGTTT
>CAZHOD010000265.1:0-3217 GCA_964534075.1 uncultured Spirochaetia bacterium | reverse complement strand
AGAGAACAAGCTGAAATTTGTCAACCTCCCGTAGTATCAGGGGAACATACATGCTCAGGGTTTAATTTTTCCCGTTATATCCCACAATACTGTCGTTTACACTTCATATTTTACCGAATTTTTATTATTTTTTTATTTTTTCCACCAGAACATCCAGTATATCAAGTGTTTTTTCCGCCCCGGAATCCTTCACATACAAACGCCCCCCGTAATAACCGGCTTTTTTGGCGTATTTTAATGAAAAGTTTTCCGCCGCCGCGGAAAGCTTTTGCCCTTTTGACGGTATAAAAATAAACTTTCCTCCTGACTGCCTTATTTCAGCCGCGTTCAAAACCCTTCCCGCGGCTTTTAAAGCGCCGATAAATATTATATTTTTTGCCTCCGGCGGCAGTTCCCCCCACGCGTCCCTGACCTCATTTTCTACGCGCCTGATTTCTTTTATTCCCGCCGCCAGGAAAATCCTGCGGTAAAACCGGGTCTTTTCCGTGGAATCCCAGATATAACCTTCGGGTATATACGCCTTCAGTTCTGTCTTAATCCGGGTATCCTTTTCCTTTACCATTTCCTCGCCTTTGATCTCGCTAACCGCTTCTTCCAGCATGCTGCAATAAAGCTCAAACCCTATTTTTTCCATATTGCCGTGCTGTTTCGCGCCAAGTATGCTCCCCGCGCCTCTGAGCTCAAGATCCTTCATGGCTATCCTGAAACCCGCGCCCGGGTCAATATAGCTCTCTATTGTCCTGAGCCTCTGCTTTGCCGTATCCGAAAGCAGGACGGGATCTTTTACCATAAGGTACGCGTAAGCCTGCCGGTCCCTTCTCCCGACCCTGCCCCTCAACTGGTAAAGCTGGGATAGCCCGAACTTTTCCGCGCTACTTATAATAATTGTATTTACATTCGGCATATCGAGTCCGGATTCTATAATTGTGGTGGTGACAAGGACATCGAACTTACCTTCCAGAAAATCGAGCATAATTTTTTCGAGCTCATTTTTTTTCATCCTGCCGTGCGCGGCCCGGAACTTAATATCCGGCAGCGCCGCCTTAAGCCCCGCGGTAACTCTGAAAATTTTCCTTATATCGTTATAAACATAAAAAACCTGCCCGCCCCGGAGCGCTTCTCTTAAAATTATCTCCCCTACAGTGGATATTCTTTCCGTTATAATATATGTTTCTATCGCTCTTTTACCCTGAGGCGGGGTGTTGATAACACTGATATCCCTCAGCCCGGAAACGGAAAAATAAAGCGTCCTGGGAATCGGAGTAGCAGTAAGCGCGAGTGTGTCAACCCCGGAATACTTTTCCCTCAGCCGTTCTTTTTGTTTAACCCCGAAATGCTGCTCCTCGTCTATAATGACAAGCCCCGCGTTTTTTAACTTTAAAGAAGGAGTAAGTATGGAATGCGTGCCTATAATTATATCCGTTATCCCCGCCGCGATTTTTTTGATTATTTCTTTTTTCTTACCGTACTTAACGAGCCTGGATAACATTTCTATATTTATCGGGTAGTCGGCCATCCTTTCCCTGAATGTCATAAAGTGCTGCTTCGCCAGAAGGGTTGTCGCGGTAAGCACCAGCACCTGCTTGCCGCTTGTTACCGCTTTAAAAGCTGCCCTCATCGCAACTTCTGTCTTTCCGAAACCCGCGTCACCGCATATGAGCCTGTCCATGGGCTTTACTTCAGCCATATCGTTTTTTACTTCTTCTATGGCTTTTGCCTGGTCCGGTGTTTCCTCGTAAATAAAAGCGTGTTCAAACCCTTTTTGCATGTCGTCGTCTTCCGGGAAACTTATGCCTTTTGCCGCCTTCCTTCTGGCGTAAATCCTGAGAAGGTCTCTTGCCAGGGCCCTTAACTGCCTTTCGATTTCCTCTTTTGTGCCACGCCAGGAAGGAGAACCAAGCCGGGAAAGAGCGGGGATTTTATCGGCGCCTATGTATTTGTCAATAAGCCCGATATTATATACCGGCAGGTAAAGTTTATCCCCGCCCGCGTATTTTATCAGTATAAAATCCGCGTTTTTGTCCTCCACAACCGCTGTTTTTATTCCGTCAAAAACACCTATCCCGTGGTTTCTGTGCACGACATAATCACCCACTGACAGCTCAAGAAAATGCTTAACCGGCCTCAAAGCGCTGTCTCTCACCCTGCCCCGCGCTTTGCCTTTATACCTTTCAAAAATTTCCCTGTTGGATATCAAAACAAGGCGGCTTTGGGGGAAGACAAAACCTTTTTGTATTTCGGCGTTAAGGTAAGTAAGCGCCGGGGAAACCTTTTCCCCGTAAGCAGCCTCCCTTTCCGACACCATTTCTTTAAGGTGCTTCGCCTCTCCCTCGTTGTCGGACACCATATAAATTTTAAATCCCTTTGCTGCCGACTCTTTCAGGTAATCAAACAATAAATCCGGGTTTCTTTTAAAGGACGGATTTACACGTGTATGAAAATTTACATCCGCGGTTCTTTTCGCCAGAGAATAAGCCTTAAGTTTCACGAATTTCGATGTCCTCGCGAAAATATTCCTGACGGAAAATATATTTTTTTTGGCCCCTCCTGTTTTTAAATATTTTTCGACTTTGTCTATTTTTTTCATGGTTTCGTTTTTTATCCTGTCGACATCGTCCATTATTACCAGTGTGTCCGAAGGATCAAAATAATCGAGAATAGAAGACGTACCCCGCGCCGCTTTTCCCGACGGGTTAAAAAGCACCACTTTAATTTTATCCTTTTTTTCCGTCGTGGCGTTGGTTTCCGGCGAGAAATACCTTACTGATTCTATTTCATCACCGAAAAATTCTATCCTTACGGGATAATCATTGGAAGGTGAAAATATATCTATTATATTGCCCCTTACGCTGTACTCAAAGATATTTTCCGTTTTAACTTCCCTTTCATACTCATTTTCCGCCAGCATTTCAATGATTCTTTCCGGGGAAATCCTGCCCCCTTTTGCCAGTGTAATAGATGTATTTTTCACGGCTTCCGGAGGCGCTATTTTTTCAACAAGGGCATTGATATCGGCCAGCACCACTTTTTTTTCTTTTTCCAGAAAAACGGAATATGCCCTGAGCCTTTCGGCCGAAATTTTCACGGAAGGCTTTATGTTGCGGTAAATAAAACTGTCGTCTTCGGGGTACGCCGTTATTTTCTTTTTTATATTAAAAACCGTTTTTAAACCGCGCATTTCCCCGTAAAGCCCGTAAACTGTTTCCGCCGAGGTAAT
>CAZHOD010000264.1:0-3223 GCA_964534075.1 uncultured Spirochaetia bacterium | reverse complement strand
TTGTCGGAATATTTTTCCCGCCTTTTGGTATTATATTAGGGCCCTTTGCCGGCGCGCTGATTTTTGAGCTTACCGCTGGTAAAGATTTTAAACAGGCGCTTAAAACATCTTTCGGTTCATTCGGAGGGTTTGTAACAGCCACAGCCCTCAAAGCGGCCGTATCAGTTGTTATTATATTTTATTTCGCGGTGAAAATAATAAGGGGATAAATTATTTCTTTTTGTCCGTAAAAGCGTCCCTTAATAATTTTGACTGGCGGTCATAAGCGTGCCTGGGATTTCTGGGCGCGCTCATAATGGATATTTCCTGGCAGATAAGCCGCGCCACATTTATTATATGCCTTTCTCTGTTTCGTGATTCCCGGATATAAAGAGGATGGTCCCTGTTTACGTAAATAACGCTGTTTTCCAGGAATGATTCCGGCCCGTCCGCGCCAAAATGGTCAATGACAAGGGCAAGGTTCATCCTGCCTATTTTCATTTTTTTTACCATGGCGCTGGGAGTAAGATTACGGAGTTTTGGATTTTTCTTCCTTTTTTTCTTCTTTTTCTTTTTTTCCGCTTTTTTGCCGCCCTCCGCTGATTCTTTGCCCTCTTTGTTATTTTCGGCAGCTGCTGCTTTGCCTTCCCCTTCGCTGCCCCCGACAGGCAAAAGCCCGGGCGGGCACCACTCGAAATTTTTCCTCAGGGCATCTTCTATCTTCATTGAAACGTCTTTTACCGCCCTTTTTATTCTTGTATTTTCTTTCCTGTCAGACTCGGAATCAAGCTCATTCTCAACCTGGCGCATAACCTTTTCCATAACTTTCATAAAGGCGTCGAATTCAGGGGTGTCCCTGACTATATCATTCCTGTCAGAAGTAAGTTTTAAAAAATCCGCGTTTACCTCGCCGCTTATCCTTATCAGCTGCCCCGGCGAAAGGCCGAAACCCATGCGCCTCACCGCGACCTGTTTTGAGCGCGCCATTACGCCGGATTCGGACGAATCAGCCCTGGATGCCGGAACAATAATTATCTCTCCGTGGACAATGCCGAAATCAGTCCCTTCGAGAAAGGGAATTTTCCTGCCGGCTATCGACCTTGGCACAAGTTCTTTTCCATTAAGAAAAACCTTAAAATCAGGGGACTTAAGAGGCAGTGTTTCTATTAACCGGTTTTCCACCGCTGCGATGTCAAACTTTCTTTTAAGCCCTCTTAATATTATTTTTGTGCCGTCACTTTCTTCGGGCCCGGGTTTTCTCTCCTCAAAAGGCAAATCCCATCCGCTCTTGTCTTTTTCCCATTCTTTTTTGTCGAATATTATCCTCCCGGCGAAATTCCCTCTTTTTGTGCTGACCTCAAAATAATCCGTATTTGAAAGCACGGAAAATTTGCCTATTCCGAACTCGCCTATGCGCGTCCTTTTGAATTTCGGGCTCACGGGGTTTTCTTTTTTAAACTGGGAGCCGATGTTGAAATACTGCGTTATCCCGGCCATGTCCATGCCGCATCCGTTATCTTTTATTACAATTTCATCTTCGCCTATTTCCACCCGCGCCTCTGTTGCGTCCGCGTCATAGCCGTTGTTGATAAGCTCGCGCAAAAGTTCCAGATTCTCGGTATACAGCCGTTCCCCGATGGTAATAAGGTGTGATTTGTCTACTGTAACGTGTATTTTTTCCATATCGGTATTATGTCATATTTGATTTGATAATCAACAAAAAATTTCGCGCGTCATCGCGGAAAACCTCAATTTCCTTTAAACACGTTGATAATTTTTATGTGAATATGTTGATATCCGGGCAGTTTTTATTCAAAAACCCCCTTGTTTTATGTTTATAAAATCTTATAATTGAGCCATGGATATTTTATGCGGCCTGTGCGGCGGTTTATCAGATGAATTTTTCAGAGGCAGATCCGCGGTTTATTATAAATGCCGGCAATGCTCTTCCGTGTTTATGGGCCCAAAATACCGCCTGTCCCCTGCCAAAGAACGGGAAAGGTACCTTGAGCACAACAACAACGTACTCGACCCGCGGTACCGCGAGTTCGTAACGCCGGTGGTTTCCGCGATAACGGATAATTTCAGCGCCAATGATACGGGCCTTGATTTCGGCGCGGGCACAGGCCCGGTTATTTCTGATATTTTGAAAAAAAAGAGGTACAATATCGGCATATACGACCCTTTTTTTGCCGATGACAAAAACAAACTTGAAAATAAATACGATTATATAGCGTGCTGTGAAGTAATCGAGCACTTTTACAACCCGGCGAAAGAATTTGCCCTGCTCAGGTCGCTTTTAAAACCCCGCTCCGGGAGCGGTATTTTCTGTATGACGGATATTTATTCCCCGCGGACGAACTTTGAGAAATGGTACTACAAAAATGACCCCGCGCATGTTTTTTTTTACAGCCCGGGCTCGATTGAATGGATAAGGAAAAATTTCGGATTTAAAGAATCGGAAACAGAAGCACGGCTTATTAAATTCCGGATTTAACAGCGCTTTTCCTTATATAAATACCGGTGGTTTTCAGGCGGCTGTTGAGGCACCGTGCTTTATGATAAAAGGATTGTTAAAGTCAGTATTATCGATTACCAGTCCGGCGGCATCCGAAAGCTCAGCGGTTTCAGTGTATATCTTGTGCCCCGGAATAAATCTTTTGCCGTACTTTCGCGCGACTTTTTCAGCGCTGCCAAATTTGTCCGTGTCCCTCTTCATTGCCCGTTCAAGCGCCACTTCTCCCGGCACATCCAGCCTTATGGAAAAATCCCAGAAACTTTTCAATTCCGGCCTCAGAAGGAAAATCCCGTCAAAAACAAGTATTTCATCCCCGGTTGAAACAAGCTCTTCTCCGGATGTTTCCGCTTCTACTGTATAATCATATATACTTTTTCTGTAATTACCGCGCCCGCCGGGGCCCAAAGGCCCGAGCAGCCTGGTTATTACGGCGTTATGGTTAAAAGATTTCATGTAATACCCTCGCGGGCTCTCTTTTCCAAGCTCATGCCTTACAGCCGCGGGATTGTGAAACCCGTCTATGGATGCCCTGATTACTTTACGGTTCTTTTTACTGATATATTCCGCCAGTTCATCCGCAAATACGGTTTTTCCGGAACATGCCATTCCGTCAACAGCAACCCTGGCTGTATGCGGCAGTTTCAGCCGCATAACAGATTCCGCCGCTGTCTTAACCGGTATAATAAAGGCAGGAAAGACAAAAACGCATTGTTGTATTTTTCCCCC
>CAZHOD010000263.1:2329-3227 GCA_964534075.1 uncultured Spirochaetia bacterium | reverse complement strand
CATTTTTGTGTTTTCTGTGGTATAATTTACCCACACGAAATCACGAAGAGCCATAGTTTTTAATAGGCGGGAAATAATCCCGCCCGCCTATATCTTTTTTTCCATCCAGTTTGAAAATTTAAGGAACAGCAGCGAGGTTACACCGTGCGCTGACATGCCGATTGTCATGGCCCAGTAAATCCCGGATTCGCCCATAAAGCGCGGCAGTATAAGGGCAAGAGGAATCTGAATCAAATAAAGGGCGATAAAATTTACCGCGAGCGGAAGCCCGGTGGCGCCGGTGCTGTTAAATGTGGTAAACATTATAACGCCCGCTCCCATCAAAATATACGCCGGAGCCAGTATTTGCAAAAATCGGCTCCCGTAACCAATAACCACAGTGTCTCCGGTAAAAATCCCTATTATCCACCCTGTAAAAACAAAAAATACAGCGGCAAATGAGGCTGTTATTGAGGTGTAAAGCGCGAGGGTTGTTTTGACTGTATGGCGTACGTTTTCCCTGTTGCCGCCGCCCAGGCTGTGGCCGACTATTACCCCGCCTGAATTTCCTATGGGCCAGCCAAAACGCTGCATAAACATCGTGAGGTTGTTTATTATGCCGAAGGCGGCGATAAAAGGATCGCCGTAGCCGGAGATTATTTTAAGAAGAATCATATAATTTGCCTTGTCGAGGAGCCCTTGTCCCATGGCAGGCACTACTATTCTTACAAACTTTGCCATCATCGAAAGATTGAGTCTCAGGTCCCGCGCCCTGATTTTTATTTTTAACCTGCCCCGCAGAAGCAGTGAAACAGCTATAAAGTTAATTACGACAAATTGCGCGGCATCCCGGCGCAGCTCTACGTGGACAACGGCAGCAACTATTCCTCCCAGGAGATCACGTTGACCTGCGCCCGCC
>CAZHOD010000263.1:0-2319 GCA_964534075.1 uncultured Spirochaetia bacterium | reverse complement strand
ATTACGACAAATCCGGTAAGGTTGGCTATGGCGGCGCCTTTAAGGCCAAAGGCAGGGAAGAAACCTATGCCGAAAATGAGGAAAGGGTCCAGTATTATATTAATCAATGACGCGGCGGACATTAATTTCAATGGTGTTATGGAATCACCGGAGCCCCTGATTATGGCGTTTATCATCGAAAAGATACTCATAAATATCACGGAAATAAGCATGACAGGGAGGTAGGCCGACGCGCTGGTAAGGGTTTCTCCTCCGGCGCCGAAAAAGACAAGCACATCATCCATAAAAATGAAAAGAAAAATACTGAAAACAGAAGCGGCGGTAAATGAAAAAAGAATCATCTGTACGACTGCCTGTGACAGCTCTCCGTGCCGTTTGCCTCCGAGAAACCGTGAAACAACCGCGATTGCGCCCGACATCATGCCGCCCTGCATGGTGAGGTAGACAGAAAGTATTATAGAAGAAATGGATATGGCGGCAAGCTGGCTCACGCCGAGTTTTCCGACAAGGAACATATCAAACAAAGCCGCGGCATTTACCACGTTATTGGCTATGAGGATGGGCCATGACAGCTGTAGTATTGTTCTGAGTATTTTATTTTTCGGTAAGTTTTCCATTTTTGTTTTTTGAAAGATTTTATCACTTATAGAATAAAAAAACAAATGAAATGCGCCGTATAAACGGTGTTTTTGCTTTAACGTAAAAGGAAAATGGTTTAAAAGCGGAAAGAATTGAGCCCGGGTAATATAAATCCGGGTTTATAAACAGGAATTAGATTTTCACGGTAATTATTTTTTTCTTTTCCGGTAATCTTTTTCAAATTGTTTACGCAGCCTGTCTTTTTCCGCTTTTTTCTGCGCGTCTTTAAGGTCGGAGACTTTGTCTATACAGTCCTGGCACAGGGTGCCTTTTTTTACTTCTTTACCGCAGAGCCGGCATTTAAACGCCTCTGTGGGCGGGGTTAGCCGCAGGCTGCCTGCTTTGACAAATTTGAATATTTGGGTGGCCGGTACATCAGTGCGCTCGCTTACTTCTATGGCGTTGGCCATGGGAAAATCCCGCAGGTAATCAGTGACTTTTTTCAGTTCCTCGTTTTCTTTTGCTATGCATTCGGGGCATATATTGGTTATTTTATCTGTAGTAAATACTTTTCCGCACCTTACACAGTTTATAAGCGCCATTTTTAATCTCCTGTTTTTTTATATTATACAATATTTTATCGGAAAAATCCTTAATATATTAAGGCAAATTATTCTTTATTTAAATCCGGATTTATATTATAATAACCTCAAATTCGATAATGAGCGAAGAGGTGAACAATGGGAGAAATAATCGACGGAAAAAAAATGGCAAAACAAATCAGGGAAGAAATAGCCGAAGAGGTGAAATCATTACCCGAAAAACCGGGCCTGGCGGTCATTCAGGCAGGGGATAACCCGGCGTCTACAACGTATGTAAAACACAAGGAAAAGGACTGCGGTGAAATAGGTTTTTATTCCGAAATACACCGCCTCCCGGAATCGACCGGCCAGAATGAGCTGGTGGAACTTATCATGAAACTAAATGACAGGGAAAACATCCATGGAATAATAGTCCAGCTTCCGCTGCCCGGAGGCATCAGTGAGGAGGCCGCGATAAACTCGGTGAGCCCGGACAAAGACGTGGATGGTTTTACTTATATAAGCGCAGGCAGGCTGTTTACCGGAAATAACGGGCTTGTTGCCTGCACCCCGGCCGGCTGCATAGAGATTATTAAATCTACGGGAACAGAAATAAAAGGTAAAAACGCGGTAATAATAGGCAGGTCCAATATTGTGGGTAAACCCATGGCCATGCTGCTTATGCAGAACCACGCGACTGTGACCATATGCCACTCAAGGACAACCGGTCTGGAAAAAACAGCAGCCGGGGCGGATATACTTGTTTCAGCCATAGGCAGGCCAAAATTCGTAAAACAGGATATGGTGAAGGAAGGGGCGGTTGTAATAGACGTCGGCATGAACAGGGATGAAAACAATAAGCTTTGCGGGGACGTGGATTTTGACGCGGTAAAAGAAAAAGCAGCTTATATAACCCCTGTACCCGGGGGTGTCGGGCCGATGACAAGGGCAATGCTTATGAAAAATACCCTGAAAGCATATAATATGCAAAAAACAGATAAATAAATATGGAGGGGCAAAAATGAAAAACAAGGTGGTATATCCCGGTACTTTTGACCCGATAACCAACGGCCATATCGATATAATAAAACGCGCCGAAGAAATGTTTGAGGATGTTACTGTAGCAGTATCAGAAGGCGCGCATAAAAGGCCGCTTTTT
>CAZHOD010000262.1:1959-3268 GCA_964534075.1 uncultured Spirochaetia bacterium | reverse complement strand
AATACTCTCGGAAGTATGGCGGAAGCCGCTAAAACTGAAAAAAACAGGATAATAAACAATACAGAAGAAGATATAGTCAACCTTTCGATAAATATAGCCGAAAAAATAGTCAGCAGGGAAATAAAAACAGATAAATCCATAATAGTGAATTTTGTAAAGGAAGCGATAAAAAAACTTGAGGACAAGGAAGAAATAATCATATACGCCCATCCGGAAGATATCGAACTTATTAAATCACACAGGGAAGAATTCAGAGAACTGGTGGACACGGCCGATACCATGCACATTCTGCCCGATGAGCTTCTTGAGCAGGGAGAGTGCAGGCTGGAGTCAAAAAGCGAAATCGTGGACACGGACGTGAATTACCAGTTTGATGAGATCAAGAAAAAACTCCACAGCGAAGAGTAAACCTTATGCCGGAAATAGAACTCGCCAAATACAGGGAAAAGTTAAAAAGAATAGACCTTCTTAAAACCAGCGGCAAGGTGACGAAAGTGGTTGGCCTTGTACTTGAGGCATCGGGCCTGCGCGCGTCGGTGGGGGAAGTGTGTAAGATTATTTCCCGCAACGAAGAGGTCGTTATCGACGCTGAAATAATAGGTTTCAGGGAAGGCCACGCCCTGCTCATGCCGCTCGGTGATTTGAGAGGGATAGGGCCGGGCGCGAAAGTCCTTTCAACTGACAGGGAATTCGGCGTGCCTGTGGGAGAAGCGCTTTTGGGGAGGGTGCTGGACGGCCTGGGCAACCCCATAGATGGTAAGGGCCCGCTTAAAATAAAACAGCAGTATGGTGTTTACAGGGAACCATCCGACCCGATTAAAAGAAAAAAAGTAGAGGATCCCGTTGCCACGGGCATACGTTCGATAGACAGCTCCCTTACCCTGGGAAACGGGCAGAGGATGGGTATATTCTCGGGCAGCGGCGTGGGAAAATCCACTGCCCTGGGTATGATAGCAAGGAATACCAGCGCGGACGTTAATGTCATAGCGCTTATTGGTGAAAGAGGCAGGGAAGTCAGGGATTTTATTGAGAAGGACCTGAAGGCCGAGGGCTTGAAAAGGTCGGTGGTTATTGCCGCGACATCAGATCAGCCCGCGCTTATAAGAAGGATGGGGGCTTTTGTAGCTACTTCGATTGCCGAGTATTTTCGGGACACCGGCAAAAACGTAATGCTTATGATGGATTCCATAACAAGGTTCGCGATGGCCCAGCGTGAGATAGGGCTTGCTGTAGGGGAGCCGCCGACAACAAAGGGTTACACGCCTTCGGTCTTCGCGCTTTTACCCAAACTTCTTGAGAGGGCGGGGAC
>CAZHOD010000262.1:0-1949 GCA_964534075.1 uncultured Spirochaetia bacterium | reverse complement strand
GACAACCCCGGACAGGGGTACAATAACCGGGCTTTATACCGTACTTGTAGAGGCCGATGATCTCAACGAGCCCATATCCGACGCGGTAAGGGCCATACTGGACGGGCATATAGTCCTTTCCAGGGAACTGGCCTCGAAAAATCAGTACCCGCCTGTCGACATACTTGACTCTGTTTCCAGGTGCATGATAGACGTGGTAACGCCGGAGCATAAAAAGGACGCGAACAAGCTCAAGGAGGTTTTATCCACTTATAAAAACGCGGAGGACTTAATTAATATAGGAGCCTACGCGAAAGGATCAAATCCGGGCATCGATTACGCCATATCCAGGATAAATGATATCCGGGATTTTCTCATACAGGGCATAGACGAAAAAACCGAATACAGGGATACGTTGAGCCGCCTTCATAGTTTATTCGAAAGCAGGGACGAAGATAATGAAAAAGTTTAGTTTTAAATTCGAGACCGTTTTAAGGGTAAAGGAAAAAAAAGAAGAGGAGTTAAAAAGAGAGCTGATGCGGCTCCAGGCGCTGAGAATCGAACAGGAGCAGCTGCTGGAAAAAATAGACAATGAAAAGAGGCGCGCTTACGGCGAGAAAGCCAGGGAAAAACAGGGCGGGATAGATATTATGAGCCTTGTATATTACGAGGCGTACCTGAATAACCTGAGAAAAAAAATTTCAGCGACGGAAAAAAAGATTAAAGAACTGGAAAAAAAGGCCGATGATAAACGCGTGGAAGTGATAGAGGCGAGCAAAGAAAAAAAGATATTTGAAAAATTAAAAGAAAAACATTTCAGCGAGTTTAAAAAAATGGTAGTTTCGAACGAGCAGAAACAGCTGGATGAAATAGCCGTGAATAAATATAACAGGGATGAACAGAGAACTTACTGATAAAAAAAATATTTTTGGTTTTACGATACGAAACGCAAAACATGTTATTTTAAAGGTAAAAACAGGAAACAGCCCGGAAAACAAACAGCCCGGAAAAAAAAGAGTTGACAGGGCTTGTGTTTTTTAGTATATTTAGCATAGAAAAAAAGTGTTCTTTGTTTTGTTTATGACAACGCGGATTGGTATAGCCGAATGCTATACAAATACCGGCAGGGCCTGGACCGAAAGGGGGGCCCTCCGTAAGGAGGAGTTCAATTGAATCAGTTTAGCGCTGCATTGTTATCAGCCAGCGTTACAAGCCTGCCCGGAATTAATGGCCGGGCTGTCTCGGATAATATTAACGGCGGAAAAAATAATTTCGCTCAAATCATGAGCGATTTAATCAATAATAACACAGGGGAAAATAATATACGCGAAACAGCGGCGATGATGGCTTCCAACAAAAGTATCAGGACAGCTGTTTATGAAGCGGTTACAATGATAAATGTCATGGGAAGCCCCAAAAATTCCGCGGCCATGAGCCCGAAGCAGCTGTTAAATAATCCCCTTGTAAGCAATTCAATTCAGGCAAATAACCTCAGCAGGGAGGAAGCTGCCACTGCTTTAAGAGCAATAAAGGCGGCGCTTGTGGAACTGGTTGTCGCGGAAAACGGAGCTGCTTCCCGGTTAAATAAAAACACAGGGACAGCAGGAACAATATCACAGGGAAAAACCGCCGCGGGGCAGGAGAACGCGAATACCGCCGTGAAAGGAGCGGATATTTCCGCTGCCGGTTCCGGCAGTAAGGCAAACACGCCGGCAGGGCCGGTAACAGAAGCAGGCAAAGGCGCGCCGCCGGCGCGGGCTGCCATGGAAAATGCTGTAGTTGAAGGAAAACAAACGGTTTTAAAAACTATGGATGTTAGCGCTGAAAAAAGTCCGCAGGTGGCCGAAACAAATACCGGGAAAAACAGCCCGGAAAAAGACGGTGTATATAACACCGCCGTCAAAAACAGAACAGGTATTAATAATAGTAAAGCCGAAAGCAATAATAATTCACCAAAAGCCGCGGAAGCA
>CAZHOD010000261.1:0-3280 GCA_964534075.1 uncultured Spirochaetia bacterium | reverse complement strand
TGCGGTTTTGCCGACAGGGAAAATGTATACGCGCTTTTTCTGGACGCCAAAAATAAAATTATAGCTGATAAAAAGATGTCCGGCGGGACCCTTACGCAGGCTCTTTTATACCCCCGGGAAGTCATAAAAAGCGCCCTTGCCGAGGGGGCGCTCAGTATTATTGTCATACACAATCATCCGAGCGGCGACCCGGACCCCTCTGAAAACGACAGGAAAATAACCCGAAAACTCCTTTACGCCGCGCGTGAAATGGACATAGCGCTTCTTGACCACATAATAATAGGAAGAGACGGCAGGGGGTATTATTCTTTTTATGAAGAAGGGGTAATAGACAGGTACATCCGCGAGCACCGGGAAATACACGAAAATATATAAGGCGGGCGGATAATAGAGGCATGGAAGCCTGGAAGCTTAGCAGCTTGGCAGATTGGATGATTGGATGATTGGATGATTGGATGATTGGATGATTGGATGATTGGATGATTGGAGGCCCGGCAAAAATACAAAAACAAAACGTACTGGTAGGCGCTGCCTTTAGGCTGCGCAGAGAGGCGGAAGGGATGTACGCGGACTACGTGCCTCCCGCGGTCTCCCAACTGCGCTCTGCGAGCTTCCTCTTTTGCTAAAGCTTCAGCGCACAAGCCGGAGGACAGAAAAGACCGCGGCTACCACGGAAAAATGTTTTTTGTAACCACAGCCTGCTTGGAGGCTTGGCAGCTTGGCAAGGACAAGAATAATCGTGTGTTTTTAATATGAATATGAATCAGGAACATGATAAGCAAGCTGAAAGGTTAAAAGTGAAAACTGAAAATTAAAACTGAAAAATCAATAAGTAATGATTTTTGGAAAATGGAAATGTAAATGGGAATTGTTTTTAAAACCCCAGCGTGTCGGCCCCTATATCCGTGGATGTTTCTGTGTTCGCGCCGGAAGGGGCGGGGGTAGGGGAAGGCTTTTTCTTGTCCCCGCTGTCATTGTTTTCGTTTTCGGGGCTCTCATAATTGCCTCCATCCCATTCATCAAAAGAGCCCAGGTCTTCGTTAATAAAATTTTCAACCTCGACACCGCTGTGTATCCCGCAGTATTGGTATGGTTCTGTGCCTTCTATAAAGGGCCCGTCGACCGTGTGCGGGCAGTGTTTTGTCGCCAGTTTGCCGGTTTTTGCGCAGATTTTTTTAAATATGATTTTGTCCGGTACAGGGAATTCCCTGCCGGAGCGCGAATGAGTGTTAAGCATGAAGTCCGCCCAAATAGGCGCGGCGGCTGCCCCGCCTACCATGTGCCTTCCCATTGTTTCGGTCGAGTCAAAGCCTACCCAAACGCCTACAACTATGTCAGGTGTGAACCCTATAAACCAGGCGTCTGTAAAACCGTTTGTTGTTCCGGTTTTCCCGGCGGCGGCGCCCCTGAATCCCATCCGCCTGACGACCCGCCCGGTGCCCCTGTTAACTACGTTTTCCATCATATAGGTTACTATATAGGAAGTGGTTTCCGGAAGGGCTTCGCTCAGCCTGGGCCCGTGCTGTTCCAGGATTCTGCCGTTGCTGTCTTTGACCGAGCGAATGGAAAGCGGCTGAACCCTCATGCCGCCGTTGGCTATTGTCGAAAAAGCCGTTACCATTTCAAGAAGGGAAAGGCTGGACGAGCCGAGCGCGAGCGTCAGGTCATCGGAAAGAGTGGAGGTGATTCCCATTTTTCTCGCGTAACGCTGCGCGGTGTGTACCCCTATTTTATTGAGCAGTTTTACGGTAACCACGTTTTTGGAATGGGTTATGCCGTTCATAAGTATCATCGGCCCCAAAAATTTTCCGTTGAAATTTTCCGGTTTCCACCTGGTTCCGTTTTCGTTTCTGAAAACAATGGGTGAGTCCATGATAACGTCCGAACCCCTGAAGCCGTTGTCTATGGCGGTTGTGTAAACTATGGGCTTGAAAGCCGAACCGGTCTGCCTCCTTGCCTGAACCGCCCTGTTGAATTTTGATTCCGCGAAATCAATGCCGCCTATCATAATTTTTATTTCCCCGGTATGAGGGTCCATGGCCAGCATGGCCCCCTGAAGCGGCTCTTTAAGCTCGCCGGCTCCTTTGTATGCTTTTATTCTTTCCTCGAGTTTTTTAATCCGTTCATTGAACACTTCCTGAGCTACCTGTTGCTGTTTCGAGTCTATCGTGGTATGTACCTTCAGGCCGCCCTTATAAATTATGGAGTTGCCGTATGTTTCCTCGAGATGTTTTCTCGCGTATTCAACGAAATAAGGCGCGTTTTTTACCTCGAGCCTGCTTAATTTTATTGGGATGGAAAGCGCGTATTCTTTTTCCTCCTCTGTAATATAATTTGCCGCGGACATTTTTGATAAAACTATATCGCGTTTTTCCCTTGCCAGGTCCTTGTTCCTGTAGGGGCTGAACGCCGAGGGCGCCTGCGGCAGGGCCGCGAGCATGGCGCATTCCGGCAGGTTGAGTTCGTGGATATGTTTGCCAAAATAAGTGCGCGCCGCCGCTTCCACGCCGTACGCGCCGCTGCCGAAATAAATCTGGTTACAGTACAGTTCGAGTATTTCTTTTTTTGTGTAATATTTTTCAACCTGCAGCGCCAGCAGAAGTTCCTTTATTTTTCTTGTAAAACGCTTTTCCCTGGTCAGGAAAAGGTTGCGGGCGAGCTGCTGGGTTATTGTGGAGCCGCCTTCGACTATTTTCCCGTGCATCAGGTTGTTTACCGTCGCCCTGAGTATGCCTCTGAAGTCAAAGCCGTTATGGCGGTAAAAATTCGGGTCCTCCTTGGCGAGTATGGCGTTTTGAAGGTGCATGGGGACATCCGAAAGCCGGACTATGGTACGCTGTTCGGTATAAAGCTGCGATACAAGGTTGCCTTCGTTGTCGTAGACCGTGGTCGACAGGTCGGGTTTATAGTTTTTGAGGTCCGCTACCTCGGGTACTTCCCGGGTATAGGCGAGGAATATACCGGTGAATGTACCCGAAATTATAAAAAATGCCAAAATAAAAAAAGTAATAATTATCTTTGCCCGCGAGCTCATTTCTTTTTTTGGCTTTTTACCGGGCGGCTTAACAGCGCCGGCCTGCTCCGGGTTTTCCCTGAAAGGGGATTCGTACTCATCGTATTTCATTTTACACCTCGAAAATTTATTATATCAATTTTATTTCATTTTAAACGTTTTTTCAAGTGATTTCTGAGTAGGGGCGGACCCATGTGTCCGCCCAAAAACGAAAACACAAAAACCGGACAACCACACAGGGTTGTCCCTACAAAAACAAAAAGTATT
>CAZHOD010000260.1:0-3301 GCA_964534075.1 uncultured Spirochaetia bacterium | reverse complement strand
GAGAGCAGGAGAGCAGGAGAGCAGGAGAGCAGGAGAGCAGGAGAGCAGGAGAGCAAAAAAAGCGAGACTGCGGTCAACTGATCAAATGCTCAAATGTTCAAGGAAAATCAGCAAAGCTGATTTTTCAGAGCAGCCGAGCAGGAGAACAGTTGAGCAGGAAAACATAAACCAAAAGCAGGGAGAATAAATGAGAAAACTTATATATATTTTTTTACTTACAGTGTTCATGGCCCCGGGAATACGGGCGCAGGCAGTCGATGTAAATCATTTCCTTGTTGCTCCTGCTATAAACGGCGCCGGCGGTTTTATATCAAACCCCTCAGCCTACGTTCTCCCGCACATGACGGGCGGGATCGGGCTGCACAAATTTATATTCAAGGCTAATATTGGCCTTTTTGACAGGGCTGAAGGGGGCGTTATTTTCGATTTCGGCGAGTCCGCGGATTTATGGGAAATAATAAAATCCGGCGGGCTTAGTTTTAAAATAAACGCGCTTAAAGAGGAGGAGGCTTTTGTTTCCGTTGCCGCGGGTATCGAGCGGCTTCATTTCGATATTTTTGATTCAGAAGAGTCGGATATGCTCAAAGGTTATATCGTCGCTTCAAAAAAAATAGATGACATGAATTTTTCCATAGGGGTAAAAAAAAGCCTCAGGCAGAAAGATATAGATTTTTTATTATGGGATCTTATGGCCGATGTGTCGAAGGTTATAAATGAAACAGTCCTTGTGATGGCTGAATACGACGCGGAAAAATTCAACGCGGGGATAAAAATAAGCCTTAATTATAATATTAACGTGGAACTCGCCGTGACGGGGATAGGCAGGCTCGGCGGCACGGATGAGCTCGCCTCGTTTTTTGAAAATCATTTTGTATTCGGGATAACTTATTTACAATGAGTAAAAAAGGAGAAAAAGCTTTTTACATAAAGGTTTCGGGCAGGGTGCAGGGGGTGGGTTACAGGTTCCACTGTAAAAGAACCGCGGATAAATACGGTGTTTCAGGCTGGGTGAGGAACATGGCCGGCGGCGATGTTGAAATGGAAGTGTCGGGCAGGGAGGAAGCCGTTGACAAATACATAAAGGACGTAACGGATAACGGCTTTTTTTTCAGGGTCGAAGACACAAAAATAAACAGGATTTCCCCCGGCAAAGACTCCGGGGGGTTTAAAATAAGGTACTGACAAGGGGCCATTATGAAAAAGAAGGCGGCTGAGAAAAAAAAGAAAAAGAAAAAGAAAGTAAGGAAAAAGAAAATACAGAAAAAGAAAAAGGGCGCGGCAGGGGGGGGGAGGCGCGCTGCCGCGAAAAAGGGCAGGGTAAAAAAATCAAAAAAGAAAAAAGGAAAGGCCGGCCCGGTAAAAAAAATAAAAAAGGAATCCCAAAAAGAATCCGCGGCCGCGCGGGAAGGGCTGCTGGAGCTTGAAAGGGCGCTCAAAGAACCGCGCAGGGGATACAAAAATTCCCTGCTTTTGTATTTTGACGAAATAAGGGGGGAAAAGGTCCTCACAGAGGAAGAGGAAAAGAGCATTATTAAAAGGGCGCAGAGCGGAGAAAAAACAGCGAGGGAAAAGCTCATAAGGGCAAATCTTAAGCTTGTGGTAAAGATAGCGAAAAAATACGAGTATTTCGGGGTTCCGCTTGTGGACCTGGTGGAAGAGGGTAATATAGGCCTTATGCGGGCGGTTGAAAAATTTTTGCCGGAAAAAGGCTTCAGGTTCAGCACGTACGCTACATGGTGGATAAAGCAGTCGGTGAACAGGGCCATAGCGAACCAGAAAAATACAATAAGAATCCCCGTCCACATCCTTGACATTTACCACAAGTACCTGAAACTTATCGAGAAAGAGGTTAAGGAAAAAGGCAATTATCCCGGCAGGGAGGAGCTGGCCAGAAAACTAAAAATAGAGCCTTTTAAACTAAGTGAAATATTAAATATAATAAAAGCTCCGAAATCCCTGGACCTGGAGTATGAGAGCGAGGCGAGCGACTCCGCGAGGACACTTAAGGATACTATAGAGAATGTCAGCGAGGCAAAACCCGATGACGAGTTTTTTGAAAAGGAAAAAAGGGGAAAACTTTTAAAGATTATACGCAACCTTAAGCAGAAAGAGCAGGAGGTCATTATAAGCAGGTTCGGCCTGGAAAATAATAACGTGATGACGCTGGAAGAGATCGGAGAGAAACTGAAGCTCACAAGGGAAAGAATAAGGCAGATAGAAATGATAGCCATAAAGAAACTTAAGTACCTGATGAGGAACAGGGACAATCTCTGAGCATAACGGCGCGTAAGACAAAATTATTTTAAGGAGGAGGGGCAATGGAAGAATTATTAAAAAATACAATAAGGGATATACCGGATTTCCCCAAAAAGGGTATAATATTCAAGGACATAACCCCGGTGCTTAAAGACGCCGCCGTATTCAGGCGCCTTATTGATTATTTCGCCGAAAGGTATGAGGGGCGTGGAATCGACAGTATTGTATGCGTAGAGGCCAGAGGTTTCATACTGGGAGCCGCGCTTGCCTATAAAATAGGCGCCTCGTTTGTGCCGGCTCGCAAGCCCGGGAAACTGCCGGCTGATACATACCGTGTGGACTATGACCTTGAATACGGGGCAGACGCTGTCGAGCTGCACAAGGACGCGATAAAAAAAGGCGAGAAGGTTCTTTTAATAGATGATTTGCTTGCCACCGGAGGCACGGCGGCGGCCGCCGCAAAAATTGTTGAACAGGCAGGGGGCGAGGTAGAGGAAATAGCTTTTATTATTGAGCTTGATTTTTTAAAAGGAAGGCAGAAATTATCCGGGTATGAAATATTTTCGATTGTGCATTATTAAATTTTTTTACTGTACGGGCAGTGAAAGGCCGATAAAACGCTTTAAATAAAGGGGTAATTTATGATTTAAAGTATAATTCATGTATAAGTTGTTTTTAAAACGTGTAAATTGTGTTGATTTTAAACAAATAATTTTGTACAATTAAATAAATTAAACCATTTAAGGAGGGCGGGCCCGTGAATAAAATAATAAAGGCATTTGTGTTGCTTGTCTTATTGTCTGTCGCGGTCTCCCCGGTTTTTGCCGAAGGCGCGGGTATAACAAGCGTAAACTTTCTGAAAATATCACAGGGCGCGAGGCAGTCGGGTATGGGGGAGGCGTTTACCGGGATAGCTGATGACGTAAACGCGGCCTTCTGGAACCCGGCAGGGCTGGGGCAGCTTAACAGGATGCAGGCGTGTGTAATGCATTCATCATGGATACTCGGCGTAAATTTTCAGTACCTCGCGCTCGCGTACCCGGTA
>CAZHOD010000259.1:0-3305 GCA_964534075.1 uncultured Spirochaetia bacterium | reverse complement strand
TGAAAGGCTGCGGTTACAAAAGCCATAATACCCCTACCGTAACTGAGGTATTACATGATAATTGTCTTTATATGCCCGCTGCCGTAAAAAAGCGGGGAATTTCCGGAATTGGAATAATTGACACCGTTAAACCAATATGCTAAATTATATATAACTCAAGCGAAAGGGGAAGTTCCATGGATATGGATGATGATTTTAAAATAAATATGAATGATATAAAGGACATGGTCTCGGAACTTTTCGGTGAAAAAGTAGAAAAAGTAAATGCCGATGACGCGAAAAAAATACTTAAGGAAGATATGGAAGAGTTCATGTCATCGGGCCTTGATAATGTCTCTAAAAAACAGCTGACAGAAAGCGAAGAAGAAATGCTGAAGGAATATGAAGACGAGCACGGCGAGGGGGCGGCCTCCGCCGTCGGGCTTGACGGGGAGCAGAGGGCGGATTCCGTGGATGTCGATGCATTAAAAAAACAGGTGGAAGAGGAAACAAGGCGGAAAGTGGAAGAAGAAATGCGGGAAAAAATGAAAAAGGAGCAGGAAACCGAGAAGACCCGCAAAAAAGAAGAGATAATGAAAAAAATAGAAATGAGCAAGCAGCAGAGCCTTCAGTATCAGCAGGAGCTTGCCGAAAAGGCAAAAGCGGGGATAAAAGCCGGAAAAATACTAAATTACAGCGAAATAATTACCATTATAAATATGTTCGACCAGACGCAGAAAATACTGGCCAACCTTCTTGCTAAGCTTTTAAAGCGCCGGCCGGTGGAGACCATGTTTTTAAAAACCCTTGAAAAATCAATGGAAAAATATCCGGATGTGCTGAGAAAAGTCGATACAAACCAGCACGGCAGGATCAGGACCGACGGGACAATAGAGGTCGCGCGGCTCGCCTCGAATATAAACGCCCTTAAAATGACTGATGATAAAAAAACCGAATATTTTCCCGGAGCGCTGCAGGATATATTCGAGGAAAGGCTAATAGCGACAGAACTGGCCGTGGGCATAGAAACAAAAGAGGATATCCTGTCCAGCCTTATGGCGCAGGCCGAAAAGATTTTTGCCAAAAAGAATTTTTCGTCCAGGGTCGCGGATTTTTTTAATGAAAAAGTTTTGCCAAATACAACCATGAAATCCGGGGATTGATGTATGGGAGAAAAACTTACAGAGGAAGAAGAGAAACTCCTGGCCGAGTTTGAGAATGAACGCCGGTCCGCCCGTGAAAATCTTGATACGGAAATAAGGGACGAGGTAAAGAACGAGTTGACCGAAGAAGTAAAGGAAGTAATGGAAAGAGAGGCGCAGGGCGGGATAGAGCAGGAGGTCGAGGAGAAACTTAAGACCTACGCGGGCATAAAAAAACAGGCTGAGGAAGATATAAGGAAAAAAATTGAGGAAGAAACAAAGGAAAAAATCCGGAAAGAAACAGAGGAGAAAATAAGAAGGGAGATAGAGGAGAGGGAGCGCGCTAAAAAAGAGGAGCTTTTACAAAAAATACAAAATCTGAAAAAGATAGAGGAAGAAAAAGAAATGTGGGCCGAGGAAATAAAGAAAGAGGCCAGGAAAGAAGCCGAAAAATCATTCTCCGCGGACAGCGGGGAGGCACAAAAGGAAACAGAAGAAGAAATGCGCGTCCGGATGAAAAAGGAGCTTTTGCGGGAAATAGAGGAAGAAAGGAAAAGGAAAAAAGAGGAGCTGCTTAAAAAACTTTCGGGAGATAAAAAAGAGGCCCCGGCAGGGAAGCCGGGCATTTCACAGGACGAGAATGTAATAATACTTCAGCTTTTCGAGGAATCGCAGCGTATGATGTCGGTTTTTTTGGCGAAAAGGCTGAAACAGAAAGAGGTGGATTCAATATTTAAGGCGACACTCGCGGCCGCTGTCGAAAAATTTCCCGGTATTTTAAGAAAATCAGTTTATGATTTCAGGGGGGAACTCACAAAAACAGGGGAACTGAACACATCGAGGGTAATATCAAACGTTAAGGCGCTTCCCGCGCCCCCGGAAAAAAGGCCCGAGATGATGTTCGAGGCCCTCAGGTTTATTTTCGCAGAAAGGGTCAGAAAAATGGAGGCCAAAACAAGCGGCGATATAAAAAAACAAATAATGGGCGAAGTAACAGACAAAATGAAAAAGTCAATAGAAAGGAAAGGATACGGCCCCAAAATCGTTTCAATATTTATAAAGCGGATAATACCGGCCGGTTCAGCCTGAGTATAATGAAAACTAAAAAAATTTTAATGACCCGCGAAAAATTCGAGGAGCAGGAAGAAAAAATACTGGCTCCCTGCGCGATGAAGTCGCGGGAAACAAAGGGCAGAAAATATTCCGAGAACGAGCATCCTTTCCGGTCCGTTTACCAGCGGGACAGGGACAGGATAATACATTCCACGGCTTTCAGAAGGCTTGAATACAAGACGCAGGTATTCGGAAACCTCGAGGGTGATTATTACAGGACCCGGCTCACTCATACGAATGAGGTGGCGCAGATAGCCCGTTCTATTGCCAGGACACTCGGCCTTAATGAGGACCTTACGGAAGCCATAGCTCTTGCCCATGATATAGGCCATACGCCATTCGGCCATTCCGGCGAGGATGTGCTCGATGAAATAATGAAAGAGGAGGGGGGGTTTGAGCATAATTTACAGAGCATAAGGGTTCTTGATGAACTCGAGGAAAAATACCCGGATTTTCCCGGGCTTAACCTTTCGTGGGAAACGCGTGAGGGAATAGTAAAACACACCACTGATTACGACACGCCTAAAATGAAAGATTTTGACCCCGGTGTTCCGCCGACGCTCGAGGCGCAGATTGTAAATGTCGCGGATGAAATAGCTTATAATTCCCATGACGTGGATGACGGCGTTACTTCGAGGATACTTGCGATAGAAGGCCTGAAGGAAACCCTTATTTGGAACGAGATAAAAAAACATATGGATATGGATACATTCAACCACCTTTCTTTTGAGATGAAAAAATACCATATCACAAGGGCGCTTATAAATACGCAGGTCACGGCGCTGGTTGAAAATACGGTAAAAAACCTGGAAAAAAACGAAATAGGCTCGGTGGAATCGGTTAGAAATTACGGGAAACTTCTTATAAAGTTCGACGATGATATGGAAAAAATGCACAGGGATTTCAAGATTTTTTTGTATAAAAATTTTTATAAACACCATAAGGTCATAAGGATGGAATACAAGGCGGGAAAAATAATAAAGGACCTTTTTGATATTTATTATATGAGGGGGGACATAAAAGACAGCCGCGGTGTGAAAACTTCCATACTGCCGCCGGAAATCTCAAAAA
>CAZHOD010000258.1:0-3312 GCA_964534075.1 uncultured Spirochaetia bacterium | reverse complement strand
AAGGATGTTAAAGAATTTGAGTCATACGCGGAGCAAAAGGCAAAAGAATATGAAAGTGTTGTCGGGAAGAAACGCAATAAACTGATTTTCAGAAAAATGAAGTCAAAATGGGGAAGCTGCAGCAGCAAAGGGAACATAACAATAAACAGAAAACTGATGTATATGCCCCTGGAACATATAGATTATATAGTTTTTCATGAGATGCTGCATCTAAGAATACGGAAACACGGGAAAGATTTTTTCACTGAAATTGCCGGTTTTTTTCCTGATTATAAGAGGATTGAAAGAGAGTTGTTCGAATATTGGTTTGTTATAAAAGACAAAAAATAAAGAGGTTTTGGCCTGAATCAACGGAAAATAAACAAACGGCTTTTGAAAACGAAAATATCCTTAATACAAACGCAAGCGGGACGGAAAAAGGAAAGATTCTCTGATATGAATGTGAATTTGTATTTGTCGAAAATCGGAAATGATAAGGAGAATTGTTTTTATATGCACGCAACTGTAAAAAATATAAATTATCTGCTCAGGAATTATTCCATAAATTATCTGCCTTGATAAAAAGGGTTTTTAATGATAATATTTTCCTATTATTAAACAAAAATACAATTTTCCCGCAGTAAAGGGAGCCCGTTCGCGCGGAGGCAGGTATTGCTTAAAAACCAAAAAATAGCCGATAAATTTTCAAAACTGTTTTTTTATTTTATTGTTTTTTTTCTGCCTCTTGTGTTTTTTCCGGCTGCTGAAGCCCCATTCTGGGGAACCGAAAAATTTATGCTTAAGTTTCCCACTGCCATACTTGCCGTTTTTGTCCTGATAAGGGTTTTAAAATCAGGAAAAATAAAATTCCCGGCCACCCCGTATGACTTTGTTTTTACCGCTTTTATTATTGTATCGGCGGCAGGGGCGCTAAAAACATATAATATATACGCGTTCGCGGATAAATTTTTTATAAATACCTGCTATATTTCCCTTTTTTATTACGCCGCGTATCTCTCGGCCGGCCGGCCTTCTTCAGTAAAAAAAATCATAACCATCATGGTATTTTCCGCGTCAATTATGGGAGCTTACGGGGTTTTTCAGGCGTTTGGTTTGGATTTTTTACCCTGGAAAAGCGGTTTTTCAGGGAGGGCAGCCTCGACTTTAGGAAATCCCAATTTTCTCGCCGGACACATGGTGCTTATAATACCTCTTATTTACTCCCTGCTTGTATCGTCGCGGAGCGCGGCTAAAACGGCTTTTTTATCGGCCGCCGCGTTAATTACAACCGCCGCTCTTATTTTTACCCAGACAAGGGGGGCGTATTTGGCTTATGCGGCGGAGCTGACTGTTCTTGCCTTGATGCTGATGAGGTTAAGGCCGGGTTTTTTCGCGCGCAGGAAAAAGCTGATAATTTCGGCCGCGGCGGTTCTTGTTATAACGGCAGGTTCCTATTTTGCTTTAAACAGCGGCGCCAGGGAAAGGATGAAGTCGGTAATCGAATTCAATGACCCGTCAGTCAATATACGGTTATCCCTGTGGGAAAACACCCTTTATATGATTAAAGACAACCCTCTTTTGGGGAGCGGGGCGGGGAATTTTCATATAAAATATTCGTATTACCAGGCAAAGTCTTTGGGGCCGGAAATGTTTGAAAAAAGTAATTTTTATAAGTCAGGACACGCGCATAATGATTTTCTGCAGTTTGCCGCGGAATACGGCCTTGCCGGAGCGGGTATATTCCTTTTGATGATATTTGTTTTTTACAGGGGGGCGGCGCGGGCACCGGCGGGTAAAAATGAAAATAACAGCCCGGCCCCCGGCGTAACAGCGGGTATCACCGGCATGCTTGTGCACGGTATATTTAATTTTCCTTTTCTTATTCTTCCCACCGCGGCGTGGTTTTTCGTGTTCCTCGGCATTATGGCGGGGGAGGCGCGCCTTTGCGGCGTAAAGGAGGCGGAAAAAATACGTGGTATCAGGGCAGGGGCTTTTTTGCTTATCGCGTTTTTTTTAATCGCCGTGTTTTTTGCCATGGCGTCCCTTATATCCGCCGGTTATATGAGAAAAGCAAAGGAAACGCGGCATTTCAACAAAAAGGAGCGCTCTTATTTTTACTCAAAAAAAGCCGTAAGCCTGAACCCTTTCAGCAGTGAATATTATAATTTTCATTCACTTGCCGCGAAAGGAGCGGGCAAAAAAGAGGAGGCGTTTAAAGCGCTTGAAAAAGGGTATGGTTTGAACCCGGGGCACTGGGAAATAAATAACGAATTTTTTGACGCGCTGGTCAGCAGGGGCATGAACCGGCGCGCGCTTGAGGCGGCGGAAAACGCCTATAAAATGTCGCCTTATTCCGGCGAGGCAATAAGGATGGCGGGTTACGCCTCCTTTATTAATAAAGACTATAACAAGGCGGTTAATATATATAAAAAAGCTGTACAGGAAAAAGGAGGCAGTTATGACCTTTACTACCAGCTTTCCGCTGTTTACGGCGCGCTGAGTAAACCGGACAGGGCAATGCGATACGCGGAAAAAGCGCTTGAGATATCAGAAGATAACCCCGGCGCTTATTACAACATGGCGGTCGCCTATTATAAGAAAGGCGAAAATAAGACAGCCCTGCGCGTGCTTGATACAATGCTGGAAAAATTCCCCGGGGATGAAAATGCCGAAAATTTAAAAAGGATAATAGAAAATGAAGATTAATAAAAAAACAGCGGCAGCCGCGGCTGTATTTTTTATCGTTTTTTTCGCCTATATCGCGACATTAAACCCGGCGTTTCACGCCAATGACTCGCCCGAGACAATAAGCTGCGCGTATACGCTCGGGATACAGCACCCTCCGGGATACCCTGTGTTTTCAATAATAGGAAAATTATTTACTTTCATCCCCGCGGGCAGCCCGGCTTTCAGGGTAAACCTCGAGGCCGCTTTTTTCGGCGCGCTTTCCGCCGTGCTTCTTTTTCTCGTGGCGGGCGAGGCGTTAAGAAGAAGAAAAAACGGGATTTTTCCGGAATATTTAATACCCGCGGCGGCCGCCCTGTTTTTCGCTTTTTCTTATACCCCGTGGTCAGAGGCCCTCTCCGCCAAAGGAGGTATTTACACTCTAAATACTTTTTTTCTTGCTTTTATAACATATGCCCTGTTTTTGTGGGAAAGAAAAAAAGATAAGAGGTATTTATACCTTGCCGGTTTTGTATACGGGCTTTCACTCGCGAATCACTGGGAATCTATAGCCGTGGCCACGCCCGCTTTTCTCCTTTTTATATACCTTGTTTTCAGAAAAGAAAAAATATCCCTGAAGCAGGCGGCAAAACATATCGCGGTATGCGC
>CAZHOD010000257.1:0-3341 GCA_964534075.1 uncultured Spirochaetia bacterium | reverse complement strand
CACGCAGGGGCTCCCCTACAAAAACAAAACGTATTTGTAACCGCAGCCTTTATGGCTGCGTAGAGAGGCGAAAGGGATGTACGCGGGCTGCGGGCTTCCCGTTTGTATTTTTAATATAAATATCATAAGCAAGCTGAAAGGTTAATTTGGAGGCTTGGAAGGTTGGAAGGAAAAGAATGCTTAATATAAATAGGAATTATGAACAGAAATAGTTCTTAATGGAAATTGTTTTTTATCAGGGAGGCTGATATGGCAAAGGAAAAAAAGTTTGAGGATTATCTTAACGGCATAGAGGAAATAGTAGACAGGCTGGAGTCAGGCGAGGCCGGCCTTGAAGACTCCATAAAACAGTACGAAAAGGGAATGGAGCTTATTAAAAAATGCAGGGAAATACTTTCAAAAACCAAACTTAAGATAGAAAAGCTTAAAAAAGAAACACCCGCTGCCAAGGGCGAAGAAGAGGCCTACGAGGAAGTCGACGGCCTTGCTGTCGACCCGGAAGTAAAACAAAAAGTCGATAAAGATGAGGACGAGCTTTTTTAACCGCTCCGGTTGGTGAAATGGATAATTATATAAAAAATCTCATTAAACAGGTTGATAAAAATTTAAAAAAACACCTTGAAAGGCCCGCGGGGCACCCGCCCAAAATTTACAGGGCTATGAAATACAGTGTGTTCGCGGGAGGGAAACGTATAAGGCCTGTTTTGTTTTTGCTGTCCGCGCGCGCGTGCGGGACCGCCCCGTCAGCGGTAATGCCCGTCGCGTGCGCTTTTGAGTTTATACATACTTATTCCCTGATACACGATGATTTACCCGCCATGGATGACGATGATTACAGGAGGGGGAAATTATCTTCCCATAAAAAATTCGGCGAGGCAGAGGCGATTCTGGCCGGGGACGCTCTTTTGACCCTGGCGTTCGAAGCCGCCCTAAAAACAGCCGGCAGGAAAAAAACAAGGGACAGTGACCTTATCGCGGCGGTTTCGGTTATGGCACGGGCCGCGGGGGCGGGGGGAATGGTCGGAGGCCAGGCCGCTGATATAAGCAATGAAAGTAAAAAAATCACAGCCGGCAGCCTTGATTTCATACACAGGAAAAAGACAGGGGCGCTTATCGCGGCCGCAACCGAGGCAGGGGCGCTTATATCAGGGAAAAAAGGGAAAAAGGCGTCGGCTTTCAGAAAAACAGGGCAGAAGCTCGGGCTCGCGTTTCAGATTATCGATGATATTCTGGACGTAACAGGGGACGAAAAAAAGCTCGGCAAAAGGACAGGAAAGGATACAGGCGCGGGAAAAGCGACATACCCGGGTTTTTACGGCCTTGAGTATTCACGCAATAAGGCCCGAGGCCTTATAAACGGCGCAAAAAGCCTTATCAGGGAAAACGGGAAAAATACACGCCCGCTTTTAAACCTGGCTGATTATTTTGTGGAAAGAACAATGTGAAGGAAGGTCGAAGTTTAAAACTGAAAACTGAAAATTAAAACTAAAACAACAGGCAGGCGCTGACTTTCATGTCGAAGTTTAAAGTTTAAAACTGAAAACTGAAAATTAAAACTAAAACAACAGGCAGGCGCAGTAATGGTAATTGTGTTTTAATATGAATCATAAACAGGAATTGGTTCTTAGCAGGGAATATAAATTTTTATAGCGAGGTATTTAAATGGAAAATATTTTAACGGCGCTGGAAGATTTGGGTGATATAGTAGTTGCCATACTTACAAACAGGATATTTTACACAACTTTTTTGACCTGGCTTATTGCCCAGACAATAAAAGTTTTGTTTCATGTGGCAAAAAAAAGAAGGTTCGATTTCCGGCTTTTTGTCGGAACCGGCGGAATGCCTTCGGCGCACACCGCCGCTGTCACGGCGGCTACTGTTTCGGTGGGAATGGAGGCGGGTTTTGGCTCGCCTGTGTTTATGGTCTGCCTGCTTTATTGTATTGTCGTAATAACCGACGCCGTGGGAGTGAGGCAGGCCGCGGGCAAACAGGCGGAAATACTCAACAAAATGATGGATGAGGCCGAACATAATGAATTTTCCTCGGAACGGCTCAAGGAACTTCTCGGGCACACTCCCAAAGAGGCTTTTGCGGGGCTGCTCCTGGGGCTCATAATACCTGTATTATTTTTTTAAGGCGGTACCGATGAAATATAAATATCTAAATAAAATTAACGCGCCCAGGGATATGAAACGTTTGGACATTGATGAGCTTAATGCCCTGGCGTCTGAAGTGCGCGATTATATGGTAACTGTGGTATCAAAAACCGGCGGGCACCTGGCGTCCTCGCTCGGGGCGGTGGATATTACAATAGCTTTGCACCGGGTGTTTAACATGCCGCGGGACAAAATAATATGGGACGTAGGCCATCAGGCATACTCGCATAAAATACTTACCGGAAGAAGAAAGAAATTCCCGACATTAAGGCAGTACGGCGGCATATCCGGTTTTTTAAAGCCTTCCGAGTCAAAATACGATGTTTTCGGCGGCGGCCACACCTCTACCTCGATATCCGCGGCCATGGGTTTCGCCAAGGCAAGGGACATCAATAAAAAGAAACACAATGTAGTGGCTGTTCTCGGCGACGCCTCGCTCGCCAACGGGATGTCACTGGAGGCAATAAACTGTATAGGGCACGAAGGCACGGACATGATAATAGTGGTTATTGACAATGAAATGTCCATCTCGCCGAGCGTGGGGGCGCTTTCCAATTATTTGAACGAGATTATGACAGGGCAGGTTTACAATAAGTTCAGGGATTCGGCGAAATTCATACTGTCGAAGATTCCGGCGGTAGGAGAGCCCACTGCCGGGCTTATGAAACACGTGGAAGAGAGCATAAAAGGGGTGCTTTCGCCGGGAATAATATTCGAGGAGCTCGGCCTGCGCTATTTCGGGCCCATCGACGGGCATAACATAAAGACAATGGAACAGACCTTTGAGAAACTGAAAAAGATAAAAGGCCCGAAGATGGTGCACGCTCTTACAAAAAAAGGTAAAGGGTATCCGCCGGCGGAAAAGGCCCCGATTCTTTTTCACGGAATAGGTAAATTTAATCCTGAAACAGGGGCGGCCGCCAAAAAAAATGGGCCGTCTTTTTCAAAGATTTTTTCCAATGAACTTACGAGGGAAGCCTCGAAAAATAAAAAACTCTGCGCTATAGTGGCGGCTATGATAGAAGGCACAAACCTTTCCAAATTCCGGGACAAATACCCGGACAGGTTTTTCGATGTGGGTATAGCGGAAGAACACGCTGTAACACTCGCCGCCGGCTTCGCGAAGGACGCACTGTCACGCTGGCGACATTTTTCGGTACTCGGGAACGTGTTCCGCATGAGCC
>CAZHOD010000256.1:0-3354 GCA_964534075.1 uncultured Spirochaetia bacterium | reverse complement strand
ATTCCCTTAACCTTTCAATGTCCACCAGTTCGGTGGTAAAGGGCGAAACGCTTCTTGATACTGTGAAAACAATAGAGGCCATGCAGATAGACATGGTGATAGTGCGGCACGGTTCATCGGGCGTTCCTTATTATCTTTCGAAAAGGATAAAATCTTCGGTCATAAACGCCGGGGACGGAATGCACGAGCATCCGACCCAGGCTCTGCTCGATATATTTTCAATCATAGAGGCAAAACAAAAGGTAAAAGGGCTCACAGTGGCGATAGTGGGCGATATAACGCATTCGCGGGTGGCGCGCTCCAACATATGGGGGCTGAAAAAGCTCGGCGCGAAAGTCCGTGTAATCGGCCCTTCCACCCTTATACCAAAGGACATGGAGAAACTGGGAGTGGACACATACACGGATATAAAAAAGGGGCTAAAGGGCGTGGATGTAGTGAATATACTCAGGATGCAGCTGGAGCGCCAGAAAAAAAACCTTTTCCCGACCCTGAGGGAGTACGCCATGCTTTACGGTGTAAACAGGGGGAAATTAAAACTGGCGAAAGAAGATGTGCTTGTCATGCACCCCGGCCCGCTTAACAGGGGCATAGAGATTTCGCCGCGGGTGGCGGACGGCAGGCAGTCGGCTATAGAAGAGCAGGTAACCAACGGAGTGGCGGTCAGGATGGCCGTGCTTTACCTGCTGGGAGGAGGAAAAAAAAATGAAGCTATTGATTAAGGGCGGTACTGTAATAGACCCGGCCGATAAAACAGAGGAAAAAATTGATATACTCGTCGAGTCCGGAAAAATAAGCAAAACCGGAAAAAGTATCAAGGCGGACGGCGCGGCGATAATAGACGCTTTGGGCCTTTTTGTAATGCCGGGGTTTGTGGACATGCACGTTCATTTCAGGGAGCCGGGGCACGAGTACAAAGAGACAATAGAGTCCGGTTCAAGGGCCGCTGTTAAGGGCGGTTTTACAACGGTGTGCTGCATGCCCAATACTGACCCGCCGATAGACAACCAGGCAATGGTCGAGTTCATAAACATGAAAGCAAAAGAGGTCGGGCTCATCGATGTTCTTGCCATAGGCGCCATTACCAAAGGCAGGCAGGGAAAAGAACTTTCGCCCATGGGCGAGCTTTACAGCGCGGGCGCTGTCGCGGTTTCGGATGACGGCTCCTCTGTCATGAACGCGGAAATACTCAGAAGAGCGATGGAGTACTCCTCCATGTTCGATATGCCGGTTATAGAGCACTGCGAGGATCCTGACCTTTCGGGCGACGGAGTGGTTAATGAAGGGTATATTTCCACGCTCCTTGGGCTTCCGGGAGATCCGAAAGCAGCGGAAGAGGTTATAGCTGCCAGGGATATAATACTGGCGAAGGAGTTCGGGGGAAGGCTTCATTTGGCTCATATATCCACGGCAGGCTCGGTCGAGCTTATTAAATGGGGCAAAAAGGCAGGCGCGAATGTCACTGCAGAGGTCACACCGCACCATTTTTCCCTGGACGAGTCGTGCCTTGAAAATTACGGCACAAATTACAAAATGAAACCGCCTTTGCGCGGGGCCGATGACGTTAAGGCAGTAAAAAAAGCGCTTAAGGATAATACAATACAGGTTATAGCGACTGACCACGCGCCTCACGCGGAGCTTGACAAGGATGTCGAGTTTGCCCGCGGCAGCAACGGCATAGTCGGGCTTGAAACGGCCTTTTCGCTGATGATAACGAACCTTGTGGATGAAAAAGTGCTTTCTCTTTCCGAGGCAGTGGCGAAAATAACAGTCAACCCGGCGAAGGTTATGAACCTTAAGGGCGGCACGCTTTCAAAAGGCGCTGACGCGGATATCGCCATAGCGGATATAAACAGGGAGTTTGAGGTTACGGATTCGTTTTTCGGGGGGCGCTCGACAAATTCCCCGTTTATAGGGAAAAAATTAAAAGGGCGCGTAACACACACAATAAAAAAAGGCAAAATAGTTCATGGAGATAAAAAATAACAACAAAACTTAAAACTTAAAGGTGAAAACTGAAAGTTAAAAACCAAAGATCAAGAATAAAATCCGCGCAGGCGTGAAGCCTGCGGTTACAAAATATAAATGCAGGGAACGCGACAATTGAAGTTTGGAATTTGGAATACCTGTCCGCCGTAGCTTTAGCAAGGCGGATGAAATTTGGAAACCAACAGCAGGAGGAAAAATGGTAAAAAAGAAAAAAAAGAAGGCAAAGAAAAAAACAGTAAAGAAAAAAACAAAGAAAAAAAAGCAGAAAGCGGTAAAAGTTCCGGTAACTGCGGGTAATAAAAAGGCTTTTTTGACACTGAAAGACGGCACTGTGTATGAGGGGGAGCGTTTTGGCGCGGAAAACGACATTGCCGGAGAGGTTGTTTTTAACACGGCTGTTGTCGGCTGCCAGGAGATTATAACAAACCCGTCTTCTTCAAAAAAAATTACTGTTTTGGCTTATCCGGAAGCCGGAGGGTACGGGGTTAATGACGCGGACGCCGAATCCGGAAAAGTGCACTCGGCCGCGGTAATAACCCGCAATGTATCGAAAATACCGAGCAGCTGGAGGGCAAAGACAGGGCTTCGTGAATATCTGAAAAAGGAAAATGTCCCGGGCTTAACCGGAGTGGATACCCGCTCGCTTCTCAGGCGTCTGAAAGGAAAAGGGGAAATGTACGGCGTAATAAGCAGCAGGCCCTTCACAAAAAAACAGGTAAATGAAAAAATAAAACCCGCTGTTAAGGATTCCGAAGCAGGGCTTATAAGCGAAGTTACAGCCCGGAAAAAATATAAATGGGACAGCGGCAACACCATTAAGGGGCCGGGTATAATCAGGAAAGAGAAAAAGTACCTGCGAATAACCGAAAAAAAACATAAGTTCCGCGTGGCGGTAATTGACTGCGGCGTAAAAAACAGTTTTCTTAAAATTATGGCTTCATGCGGATTTGACGTAACGGTTTTTCCGGCGGAGGCAGGCGCGGAAGAAATAAAAAAAGGCGGTTTTCACGGGCTTTTTGTGTCAAACGGGCCGGGAAGCCCGCTCGATACAGCCTATCCGGCGGAGGCAGTCAAAAATTTTCTGGGAAAAATACCGGTGCTTGGAATCGGTTTCGGGTGCCAGGCGCTGGGCTGTGCGCTGGGATGCGAAATATACAGGATGAAGGCCGGGCACAGGGGGTGTAACCATTCGGTAAGAAACACCGAAACCGGGGCTGTTGAGGTCGTCACCCAGGATCACGGCTTTGCCCTGAAGCCGGATTCAGTCGAACGGGCAGGTGCTGTTGTTACGCACATAAACCTGAATGACAATACGGTGGAGGGGATAGAGGCCCCGGATACGGGCGCCTTCGGCTTGCAGTATTA
>CAZHOD010000255.1:0-3371 GCA_964534075.1 uncultured Spirochaetia bacterium | reverse complement strand
GAGTTTTTTTGCTATTAAAAGCTTGTCCTCGATTGAAAAATTAATCATCGCGGACTGCGCGCCGTCTCTCAGAGTGGTATCGTATATATATACTTTTTTATTGCCCATTTTTCCTCCTAAAGGCCTTTTTTATATGGTAAGCCTGAGAATAATATAAAATATACCGAGCGCCCCGTAAATAACCGCGAGCGCCTTTAAATGCCATTTAACTGAAAATTCCTCAGGTTTTTCGCCCTTCGCCTGCCCGGTTTCAGGCTCCTGCGGCCGCTCATTTACGGCCGCGCCGCCAACGCTTTCATGTTCCTTATTTTGTTTGTTGTCCTGTTGTTTGTTCTGTTCGTTTTTTTCTTCTTCCATTATTTTCCCCCTTATTTTTCCCTTTTTACCTTTTTCCCGGAAAGGCCGAAAGCTGAATGCAGCGCCTTCACCGACCTTTCGGTGTCCTTGTCTCCCACAATAACCGATACCTTTATCTCGGAAGTGGATATCATTTCTATGTTTATTTTTTTCTTCGCGAGCGCGTTGAACATTTTTGAGGCTATTCCGGAATGGCCCCTCATTCCCGTCCCGACAATCGAAACCTTGCCCATTTTCCTGTCGATGGTATACCCTTTTGCCTTTATCTTTTTTGTTATTTTATCCAGCAGTTTCTTTATCTTCCTCACGTCCTTCCTGAATATGGTAAAAGACACGTCGGTGGCCCCTTTACGGCTCACGTTCTGAATTATAATATCGACGTTTATTCCGATGTCCGCGATTTTATCGAAAATATAAGCGGCTATCCCCGGCGTGTCGGGAACGTCCATCACCGTAACTTTTGCCTCATTTTTGCTGTATGTTATCCCGCTGACGATTATTTTTTCCATCCTGTCATCCTCCTTTTTTATTATAGTTCCCTTCTTCGAAGTAAACGTCCCCCTCACGTGAAGGGTTACGCCGTAATTCTTGGCGTATTCCACGGAACGGTTATAAAGCACCTGCGCGCCGCTGCTCGCGAGCTCCAGCATCTCATCGTACGAAAGGCATTTTATTTTCCTCGCGTCCTTTACAACCGCCGGGTTCGCCGTGTAAACGCCCTCGACGTCCTTTAGAAACTCGCAGACATCAGCCTTTAGCGCCCAGGCCAGAGCTACGGCCGTAAGGTCCGACCCCCGCGGCCCAGAGTTGTTATGGCCTCGCCTTCCTCTGATATTCCCTGAAAACCCGCCACCACTGCTATGTACCTTTTATTAAGCGCGTCTTTTATTTTTTTGATTCCTCTTATGGACCTTATCCGGGCCTGCGTGTGTTTTGTGTCCGTTATTATCCCCACCTGCCTGCCGGTAAAAGATACCGCCCTGTACCCTTTGGATATAAGAGCCATACTTATAAGCGCTATTGACTGCTGCTCCCCGGTGGACAAGAGCACGTCCATTTCCCTTTCGCTCGGCTCCTTTGTCATTTTTGAGGCAAAATCGACAAGGTTGTCCGTCGTATCGCCGGGCGCGGAAACAACAACTACAACGCTGTTTCCCTTTTTCCACTCTTTTATTACTTTTTCCGTAACATAAAGCATTTTTTCCGGGGTCGCGAGAGACGCCCCGCCGTACTTCTGAACCACAAGAGCCATATTTTAAACACCTCCGTTAAAAGACATTGCTTGCTGCTTGTCACTTGTCACTTGTCACTTGTTACTTGTTACTTCATTCCCCTTTTATAAAATAAGGGAAAATTTCCCATCCGTTTTCTATTTTAATATCCGAATTTTCACTTATGGATCTTTCTCCGTATTCCGGGACAGAATTTTCCTTTTCGTCCGTGGAATCATAAATAACAAAAGGCACGGGGTCCATTGTATGCGTACCTTTTGCTATGGGGGTCGCGTGGTCCGAGGTTATCATAATCTTAAAATCCCCGCCTCGCTCCTTCAGGCCGTTAAAAACAGGGCCCACTATTTCACTGTCGAATTTTTCGACTGCCTTAACCTTTCCTTCAATATCCATATTATGGCCCATCTCATCGGTCGCTTCCACGTGCAGGTAAATAAAATCCTTTTTTTTCATTGTCCTGAGCGCGTATTCGGCCTTCCCTTTATAATTTGTATCTATATACCCTGTGACTCCCGGCACCTTTACCGCTTCAAGCCCCATGGAAATACCTATGCCGTTCACCAAATCGACCGCCGAAATAACCGCGCCGTCAAGCCCGTATTTTTCCTTAATGGAAGGCAATTTAAGCTCCCTTCCCTGGCCCCAGAGCCATATCATGTTCGCCGGATTTTTCCCGTCCGCGCGCCTGTTTATATTTACCTCGTGCCCGTCCAGCATAAAAGAAGAATCTTTCATCATCCGCTTTATTTCCGAACCCTTCGGGCCCTTTGGCATGTACTTTTCTATGTCCTGCCCGGTTATGTCGTGCGGAGGAGTAGCCTTTACCTTATCCCCGCCTTTCATTACCATTATATGCCTGTATCCCTTTCCCGCGTAAAATTTTACGTTTTTTGTCCCGAGCATTTTATTCAGAAGTTTAACGAGCTGTTTTCCCTCTTCAGTGGTTATGTGCCCCGCGCTGTAGTCCTGCATTTTATTGTCCTTTATTGTTACCAGGTTGCACCTGAAGGCCACCTCTCCCGGCCCGAGTTTAATACCCAGGTTAGCCGCCTCCATTGCCGCCCTTCCCGTATAATACTCGTGAGGGTTATTGCCCAGAATCGCCATGTTCCCCACGTCTGAGCCCAGGGGAAACCCCTCGCTCAGAGGGCTCACCATGCCTGCCGTGGATTTTTTGAATACTTCATCCATAGCAGGCTTATTTGCCGCTTCAAGCGGTGTTTTATTTCCGAGTTTTTCTAAAGGCAGGTCTCCCATGCCGTCTGCGAGTAATATGATATATTTCATTATATTCCTTTATTTTTTAAGTTGAATCGGGAGTATTTATTACCAGGCTTCTTCTTCTTCCTCTTCGCCTTCCCCGCCTTCTTCTTTATACTCTTCGAGCCTTAAATCCTCGACATCCTCCACAAATTCATCTTCCTTTTCTCCCGCACCTTCTTCCTCCGCTTCTTCCGCTTCCATATATCCTTCTTCGCCTTCTTCCTGCTTTTTCGGAAATTCGATATGCGCCCTGAACTTTTCCCTTTTGCCCCTGACCTCTTTTATGGCCTGTTCAGCGGGCTCGTAATCCTTCTTTATTTTCACCGCTTCCCTGAAAGCAATTTCCGCCTCCTTAAACTCATTAAGGTGCAGGTGCGCCTTGCCCAGGCCGTAATACGCCCCGGCAAACTCAGGGTTGATTTTCACGGCCTTTTCAAAATGGGCCTTTGCTTTTTCATAAAACCCGTTGTGCACAAGCGCCTTCCCGTAATTATACTGCGCTCCGGCAAAACCAGGGTC
>CAZHOD010000254.1:0-3387 GCA_964534075.1 uncultured Spirochaetia bacterium | reverse complement strand
GTAGGGGACGGTTAGTAACCGTCCCTTATTTGGGCATGTTACAGACAAAAACAATGGTTTTATTTGAAACCCGGAATTCGGGATTGTTTATCCGCAACCATAATCCCGCCCGCGCGTTACTATATTATAAGGAAACAGCGCCGGGAATATGGTATTATATGAGGCAGCGGAAAAAAGGCCGTAATAAAACACCGGAGGCATTAAGTGAAAAAAACAATTATATTCGCGTTGATATTTATTTTTCCGGCAGTAAACGGGCTTTTTGGAGGGAAGGTTATGGTTGACCAGCTTGGTTACCGGGTTAATGAAAAAAAATATGTTATATCGACTTCAAAGGATGAAGAATTTAAGATAAGGAACGCCGAAAACAACAAACTTGTTTATGAAGGCAGTTTTACAGGCCCCTCAGAAGACAGGGACTCGGGAGATACAGTGTTTACCGGGGATTTTTCTGATTTTAAGGAAAAAGGAGAGTATTATATAGAGACAACCGGCGGCAGAAAATCTTATAAATTCAAAATAGGCAATAAAATACACAACGCGGCTTTTTATAAGGTTATGAGGGGTTTTTACCTTCAAAGATGCGGCACAGCGGTCAGTGATCCCGGAGGATTTTCACACGGAAAATGCCACACTCAGCCGGCGAAATTCCATCCGTCCACCGGTGAAAGAGGGGATAAACTTATACCAAAGGGCTGGCACGACGCGGGTGATTACGGCCGCTATGTGGTAAATTCGGGTTTATCCACGGGCACGCTCCTGCATATGTTCGAAAGATACGGAAAGAAACTTAAAAATTTCCGCCTTGACATACCGGAGAGCGGAAACAACATCCCTGACGTGCTCGATGAGATAAGGTGGAACCTGGAATTCATGCTTTCCATGCAGAAATATAACGGCGGTTTTTATCATAAAGTAACGACCGAAAAATTTCCCAAGATGAAGATGAAGGCGGAGGATGACAGGGAACAGCTATATATATATGAAATAACCACGACAGCAACCGCGGATTTTGCCGCGGTAATGGCGATAGCCGCGCGCGTATACCGGCCATATGACGGAAAATTCGCGGAAGAATGCCTTAAAGCAGCGGAAAAATCATGGGATTACCTGTCGAGGGTCAGGAAAACAATGTTTCCCGCGGTGGGTTTTCAGAACCCCGAAGGCACGCAGACCGGCCGTTACAGTGATAAGGATGACAGGGACGAGCGGCTGTGGGCGGCTGTCGAGCTTTTTACCACAACGAACGGCGATGAGTATCATAAGTATTTTCTTGAAAATTACGAAAACTGGGAGCCTCCCATAGAGGACGCGGCGTGGTGGAGGGATGTTTACCCCGCGGCAATGCTTGCCTACGCGTATTCGCCGAATCAGGCAAAAAATGATAAAGCGGCGAAGGAAATAATAAAATCACTTAAGAGCCACGCTGACGATATCCTTATGAATATAGAAAAGAACGGATACAGGTACCTGCTGGCCGCCTCTGACTATAAATGGGGCTCAAATAGCGTCGCCATGAATTACGCCATTAATTTGCTGGCCGCGTATGAGCTTTTAAAGGAGAAACCGGATTTCAATATGAGTTCTGAAAGGCTGGATGAGTACAAACAGGGCGCGCTCGAGGCCCTGCATTATCTTTTTGGCAGGAACCCTTTTAACCGGAGCTATGTCACGGGGATAGGCGAGAGGTATGTTATGAATATACACCACAGGCCTTCTGTGGCGTCGGGCAAAGATGAACCGTTTCCGGGCCTGCTCGCGGGCGGGCCAAACAAAAAAAGGAACGATGAGCTGCTGAAGGATTTTGTGCCCGGGGGAACGCCGCCGGCAAAATGCTATCTTGACAGGATGTATTCATACGCGTCAAATGAGATAGCCATAAACTGGAACGCTCCGCTGGCGTATGTGCTGGCGTTTTTTGCCGAAGACATAATTAATGCCCCCGAATTAAATGTTGATTTATAAAAATGAAATTCAAAGCCCGCAACCGGGCATCTACGGAGCTGCGAATTGAAAAAAATAATTATTACATTATTATTGATATCGTTTGTTATTCCCGCGCGTTCTTCTTTTGTCTCGGAAAACGGCGAACTTTCGGTCGACGGGCTCCAGCTCGTCAATGAGTGCGGGAACCCTATACAGCTAAGGGGGGTTTCCAGCCACGGCCTGCAGTGGTTCGGGGACTGTTATAATGACGACAACGCCCTCGATTTTGCCGTTGATTACATGGGCGCGAACCTTTTCAGGATAGCCATGTACGTGGAGGAAGGCGGCTACCTGACCAACCCGGATTATTATTCGGGTTTTGTGAACGGCCTCGTGGATGAAATGGAGGAAAGGGGCATATACTGCATAATAGACTGGCATCTGATAGGGAACCCGCTCGATTATGAGTCCCGGGCAATAGCCTTCTGGGACGAAATGTCCGCGCTGCACGCCGGCAAGGACCACGTGATTTATGAAATATGCAATGAGCCTGATAACACTGTGGACTGGACAGGGGTAAAACTTTACGCCGAGTCCGTAATACCGGTAATCAGGGAGAATGACCCTGATTCGGTTATAATAATAGGGACGCCCAACTGGTCCCAGCTGGGAGCGGATGTTGTCGCGAATCCCGTTACAATAACGTCTAATATTATGTACGCGTGCCATTTTTACGCGGCCTCTGAGTGGCACGATACCACAATGATAACCAATTACGTGGATGACATACCGATTTTCGCTTCTGAGTGGGGAGCTGTGGACTCGACCGGTGACGGAGATTTGGATACGGTCAGCGCGCAGGCGTTTATCGACGTTATGCGCGGTGAAAATTCAGCGGGTGTTACTATAAGCTGGGCTTCATGGTCCTTTTCCGATGATTTCAGGACATCTTCAATGCTTGAAACCGGCACATGCGGGGGAAGCGCCTGGGACGGAACGATTCTTACGGACAGCGGTAATTTTGTCATGGAAAAGATAGCCGAAACCCCGGATAATGTCGACCCCTGTTGGAGCCCTACGCCCACATATACTGTTACTTTGACCTCCACCAATACTCCTGTTTTATCCCCTACGCCCACAAACACAATTACAGAGACACACACTGTATCTCCCACTTTTACCATAAGCAGGACGCATACTGTCAGCCCTACGGCGAGCCCCACGTCCACGATAAGTAAAACGCACACAATATCCCCGACCCACACAGTATCTCCGACATTTACCATAACGCCTACTTTCGCGCCGAAAAGAATAAACTGCGGCTCTTATTTTGGCTATACCGATACACGCGGCAATTACTGGGAACCGGATGAGGGTTATGCAGACGGCAGCATGAGCACCAAGTCCGGGGAGATATCCGGGACGCAGGATGACGGCCTTTATTTGAGCGAGAGGTGGGGG
>CAZHOD010000253.1:0-3416 GCA_964534075.1 uncultured Spirochaetia bacterium | reverse complement strand
GATATATATGCCCGACCTTAAGGGAGAGTCCATAAGAAGGTCTCTGGAGGTGATGAGGGCGTTCGGATTTGAGGTGAAATGCAGCGGAAGCGGCTTTGCCGCGGAACAGAGCCCGGAGCCGGGAGTAGCGCTTCCGGACGGAAAAGTGGTAGAAGTTAAATTTAAAATGGATGGTTGAGATGGCGAAAGCAATAAAATTATCAAAGCTTTTAAGAGACATGAAGAACGCGGAGATTCCCAAAGGGGCAGAAGGCATAAGTGCCCGCGGCATAGAGGACTCATCACGCCGTGTCAAAAAAGGGTATGTCTTTGTATGCGTAAAAGGTTTTAAAACCGACGGGCATAAATTCGCGGCTGACGCGGTGAGAAAAGGCGCGTCCGCCGTAATCGCGGGGAAAAATATCAACATCGCGGGAAAAACCCCGGTAATAAGGGTGAAAAACACAAAAGAGGCCCTTTTGAAGATGGCGGCTGTGTTTTATGAAAAGGAGAGAAAGAAAGTCGATGTATACGGGGTGACGGGAACAAACGGCAAGACAACTGTAGCCCATCTTATAAGCGAAATTTTGTGGGCGAAAACAGGAAAAAAGGCCGCAATAATGGGGACCGTAGGGCACAGGGTAGGGAAAAGGTATTACAGGGCGGAGACCACCACCCCTTCCAATGTTTTTATCAACAGGATTATAGAGGAAACCGCGCGGAAAAATATTAAGGACGCGGTAATGGAAATATCGTCCCACGCGCTCGACCAGGAAAGGGCGGGAAACGTAATACTTAAATCAGCAGTCATAACCAATATTACCAGGGACCACCTGGATTACCATAAAACTTTGGCCGGGTATATCGAGGCAAAAATAAAAATTATCGACAGGATAGAAAAAGGCGGAACACTCGCTGTTAACCTGGACGCAGCCGGAAGCAGCAGAATATTTAAAAAAGCGGCGGGAAAAAAAATCAGGATCGTTACTTTTTCGTTTAAAAAGAAAGCCGACATAAGGCTGGTAAGCGCGGATGAATCGGCAGACGGGCTTGATTTTGTCCTGGAGATAAAGGGCAGGAAGGTGAGGTTTACGTCTTCGTTAATAGGGAGGCATAACATTTATAATATTATGGCGGCTGTCGGCGCAACCATGGAAGAAGCCGGTATCAATACAATCAGAAAAGCGGTTAGAAGTTTCAGCACGGTGAAAGGAAGGCTTGAGAGAGTTTATAAGGGAAAGACAAATATATTTGTCGATTACGCCCATACTCCCGACAGCCTTGAAAATGTACTCCGGGCGCTGAACCGGGTCAAAAAGGGCAGGGTCATAGCGGTTTTCGGGGCGGCCGGAAACAGGGATAAGGGAAAGAGGCCCATGATGGGAACCATCGCGGAAAAGCTGAGCGATATGCCCATACTTACCTCGGATAATCCAAGGGACGAAAATCCCGCGCTGATAATCAGGGATGTACTTGCCGGGGCGCGGGTAAAAGAAAAATTTACGGTGTTTGAGGAAAGGGAAAAGGCCATAAGGGCAGCCGTGCGCGTTGCCGGGCCCGATGATATAGTGCTTATAGCGGGCAAGGGGCACGAGGATTACCAGGAAGTAAAGGGCGTTAAGCACCCGTTTGATGACACAAAAGAGGCCATCAGGGCCGCGAAAAGCAAAAAAACAATGCTTTATGAAATTATGCCCGGGGTGACAGGCGCGAAAATTCTCAAAGGTTCCGGAAACATAGAAATTTCCGGCATAGAAGATTCGTCAAAAAAAGCGTGTAAAGGGTCGGTTTTTATCTGCCTGAAAGGGTTCCACGAAGACGGGCACAAATTCGCGGGAGAGGCCGTTAAAAGAGGGGCGGCCGCGGTTATAGCCGAAAAAAGTTTGAAGATAAAAGGCAAAGCAACGCTTATAAAAGTGCCTTCCACAAAGGAGGCGCTGCTTGAAATTACGAAAAATTATTACGCAAGGGAGAGGCAGAAAATAAAAATAACAGGAGTTACGGGGACAAACGGCAAGTCCACGGTATCCCATTTAATAGATGAAATCATAAGCAGAGGGGATAAAGAAAAGAGTTCTATAATAGGTACGGTGGGATACAGGGTCGGGAAAAGAGCCTTTGAGGCTGTCAACACAACGCCTTCAAATATAATGATACATAAGCTCATAAAAACCGCGGTAAAAAAAGGTATTAAGGAAATGGTCATGGAGGTTTCCTCTCACGCGCTGGACCAGGGAAGGGTGGATAATATAAAGTTCGACAGGGCGGTGGTCACCAATATTACCAGGGACCACCTGGATTACCATAAAGATATGAAAAGATACATAAAAGCGAAGAAAAGTATAGTGGGAACCGTGAAAAAGGGCGGTATCCTCGCGGCTAACGCGGATGATATTAACAGCCGCGGCCTCATAAAAAAAACGCGGCAAAAAAAAGAAATTTTGCTTGTGACGTTCGGAATAAGAAGAAACAGCGCTGTTATGGCCCGCGGGATAAAGAAGTCTTCAAAAGGAATAGTGTTTTCAGCGAATATAGGAGGGGAGAGGGCGAAATTTATGTCGGGGCTCATAGGGGAGCATAATATTTATAATATACTGGCGGCGGTTTCCGTTTTAAAAGGAAGCGTGAATATAAAGGGCATGCAAAAGGCGGTAAAAAGATACAGGACACTTAAAGGAAGGCTCGAAAAAATATACGGAGGCAGAATTTCGGTATTTATAGATTTCGCGCATACACCCGACGGGCTGGAAAAAGCCATAACCGGCCTGAAAGAAATAAGCGGCGGCAGAATTATTACGGTTTTTGGCGCGGCGGGGAACAGGGACAGGGGCAAGCGGCGGATAATGGGAAGGATTGCCGAAAAAAACAGCGATGAGACCGTGGTTACGACCGATAACCCGAGGTTCGAGGATCCGGAAAAAATTATAAAGGATATCCTTAACGGGGTTAAAAAAAGTAAAAATATACATGTTGAAAAGGACAGGAAAAAAGCAATAAAACTTGGGATAGCGCTGGCAGGCAGGGGCGACACAGTGCTTATTACGGGCAAGGGGCACCAGGCTGTACAGGAAATAAAAGGAAGGAAAGTGTTTTTTGACGACAGGAAAACCGCGATGGATTCACTCAGGAGAAGGGCATGGAACTGAAGCTGAAGGAATTATACGGTTTGTTTAACAGGGAAATGACGGGACGGGACCGTAAAATAAAAGGCATAACCGTTGATACAAGGCAGCTCAAAAAAGGAGAAGTATTCGTGGCGCTGAAAGGAGAAAACACAGACGGCCATCGGTTCGTAAAAAAAGCCCTGTCAAAAGGCGCGGCGGCAGTGATAAACGAGAAAGAAAGCGGTGTGAAGAAAATCAAGGTGAATTCTTCAAAGGCGGCGCTTTTGAAGCTCGCGCGTTATTATTACGGGAAATTTCCCGCCATCAGGACAA
>CAZHOD010000252.1:0-3435 GCA_964534075.1 uncultured Spirochaetia bacterium | reverse complement strand
CTTCTCGGCGGGCCGGATACGTTCCCTGTCCATGTTTATAAAAACAGAGTGGGCGGAATAAAATTTTTCATATATTTTCTTATTTACTGGACCAAAATGCGAGTCAGGGTAACCGGCAAATCTTTTGAGGAAAACCAAAAAATTGCTGCAGGTATAATTTCTTCCCTGGGGCAACAGGCGGAAGAATGCAAGCCATAAAATCTTAATACGGCCCGGAGGATTTAATGTCCGATATTATTATAAAAAAATGCGGCAGGTATGACACCGCGGAAATAAAAGAAAAAATCAGGGAGGGGTTTGAGCGCCTGGGCGGGCTTGATAAGTATATAAAAACAGGCGAAAAAGTGCTTTTAAAACCCAATGCCCTGGTCCCGGTAAAACCCGAAACCGCGGTAGTTACGCACCCTGTTTTTGTAAGGGCGGTTATACAGCTTGCGCGGGAAAAAACAGATAAGATTTTTATAGGCGAATCACCCGGCGCGGGAAAATACGGCTACGCAGCGTCCGTAACCGGGGTAAAAAAAGCGGCTGAAGAGGAAGGCGCGGAGATAATAGATTTTAAGGCGGATACAGATGTTGTCAGGAAAGAAAAGATTATTTACAATAAGTTCAGGCTCGATAAGCGGCTTCTTGAAATGGACAAAATTATCAATCTGCCGAAACTTAAGACTCATTCCCTCATGCAGATGACTCTTTGCGTCAAAAATATGTACGGAATAATACCGGGGCTTAAAAAACTCGAGTACCACGCCAACGCGGAAAGGGACAAGGAGATTTTTGCCGCCGCGCTCATAGATGTTTACAGGGCGTGCCCCCCGGCTTTTAACATAATGGACGGGATTACGGCAATGGAAGGCGACGGGCCCGGTACCGGCGGTACACCGGTTGATTTAGGAGTTATTATAATGGGGGAGGACGGGTTTGCCATAGACGCGATGGTGCCCGGCCTTGTCGGCGCGGATCCCGACAGGGTATATACAAACGCGGTTTACAAAAAGAGGGCCAAAAGCGGCGCGGCCCCCGTATACAGGGTTATTGAAGGAGAGGAAAAATTAATTAAAAAGTTTAAAATGCCGCCGGATATAAGCAGGAAAGGGTTTTTCGGGTTTTTTATCGGGTTTCTTAAAGAGCACGCGCTGGCAAGGCCGGCTTTTGACCCGGAAAAGTGCACGGCGTGCGGCATCTGTATTTCACACTGCCCTGTGAACGCGCTTACTTTCGGGGAAAAAAAACAGGGGTATAACGAGATAAAATGTGATTATAAAAAATGTATAAGCTGCTTTTGCTGCCATGAGATGTGCGGGGAAAACGCGGTAAGGATAAAAAAACGGTTTTTAAGTTTTCTGTTCGGATAGGAGGAACCCAAAAGTGCTTTTTGCCGGAAATAATTTTTTAATTTTTTTTGCGGCGGCCGTATTTTTTCTGCCCGGCGCGGTAAACGCGGGCGCCGCGGATATGGTGCAGGCCTCGGTTTCTGTCGATAAAAAAGAGATAAAACTCGGGGATGTTTTAAGGTATACGGTTACGGTAAAACGCGATATGAAACGCGGCGTGCTAAGAGCGAGGCAGCCCGAAATTACGCCGCCTTCTTTTGACGGTTTCAGGGCCGCGGGCACATCTTCCCAAAACAGGGTGAACATTGTCAATAACAAGGCCAGTATGATAACACAAAGGCATTATAACCTGGTGGCGGTGAAAAGCGGCAAGGTTACGACAGGGGAGGCGAGGGTAAAATTTTATGACCCCGGCACAAAAAAAGAAAAAATAATAAAAACAAAACCCGTCACAATCAATGTTCTTAAAGGGGGTAAAAGGTATAAACCCGCCGTTCCCACGCCTACCCCGACAACGGTATTATATTCGGACATAAAAACAATAAAAATGGAGCTGGATTTAAGGATGTCCGATATACTGCCCTATATTATACTCGGCATAATTTTTCTTATGGCGGTTATCGCGGCGGCATATTTTATATTCAGGAAAAAGCCCGAAGGTGAAAAAGAAAAACTTCCTCCGGACTACAGGGCCGAGGCAATAAAAAGGGTGAGGAGAGCCGAAAAACACCTGGACAGCGGGGATATAAAAAGTTTTTATTACGGTATTTACGAGGCTGTGAGGTATTTCCTTTCGAACCGCTATGGAGAGAACCTGGACGGGCTTACGACGCAGGAAATAATCCGTAAATTAAAGGATAAAAAACCGGGCAGCGGTATTCTTAATGAAATCAGGGTATTTATGAAAGATTGTGATTTTGTGAAATTCGCGGATTACAAGCCGAAAAAAGAGGAAATTAACTCTGTTTATGACAGGGCAGAGGCCATTATACTAAAGATTTGATTGAAGAACCGGCGTATATTGTGTTAAAATAAAAAGAAAAGGGGTGAAAATTATGACGAGGGAAAATATTTTTACGGAAAACGCTCCGAAGCCGCAGGGAGCTTATTCGCAGGCTGTGAAAGCTAACGGGTTTGTATTTGTATCCGGACAGGTGCCGGTGGATATGAGCACCGGTATAATTACGGCTGAGGGCATTCACAAGGAAACAAAAGTAATATTCGACAATATATCCGCGATACTCGAAGCCGCGGGCACATCCATGGAAAAGATAGTCAAACTTACTATTTACCTCGACGACATAGGCAATATAAAATTTGTCAATGAGATAATGAATGAAAGGTTCGGGGAAAACCTTCCGGCAAGGTCGGTTGTAGAAGTAAGCCGCCTGCCCAAGGATATAGGACTAGAAATAGACGCGGTGGCGGAAGCGTAAGTTTTATAAAAAACAGATAAACAATAAAGAAAACCAAAAAAAATCCGATATAATAACCACGGTGGGGGCCGGTAATGGCCCCTGTTTTATTTTGTAAAAAATGAAGGGATATGCTGAATTAATGAAAAAAAATTTTGTTTTATTGGTTTGTTTTTTGTTTGCGGCGTCATCCAGCGTATTCGGCGTTTACGGGGAGACCTTCCTGATAGCGGGTGTGGGCAGTTATTCCGGGGACGGCGGGGACGCGGAATTCTGCACCCTTAACGCCCCGTATGATATAGCAGCCGACAGTTCTGCCGGGGATTATTATATAGCGGATAAACTGAATAATGTAATAAGAAAAGTAACCGCAGCAGGCATTATATATACTCTTGCAGGGGACGGGACAGCGGGTTACAGCGAGGGAACCGGCAGTTCGGCCCGGTTCGACGGGCCGGCGGGAGTCTGCGTTGACAGCGGGGGAGGTGTTTTATATGTAGCTGATTCGGGCAATAATATGATAAGGTCGATCGATTTAACCACTTCTGAAACAGCTCATGTGGCGGGCATGACGAACTCAGGTGCCATAGACGGCAACACTTCTTCAGCCAGGTTTGATGCGCCGTGGGGAGTCGCTCTGGATAAAGCAAATAACTGCCTTTACGTGGGTGATTTTGGAAACAACA